>CAYTDR010000338.1:0-7764 GCA_964436185.1 uncultured Candidatus Obscuribacterales bacterium
TTTGCCCGTCACTTCCAAATCATTTCAAGCAATTGACTTTCCCAACCTCGACGTAGCGCTGAGAAAGTTTGTCGAGCAGTACAACGGGAAACTCGAAATTATCGGTCACGGCGGTTTTGCGCTGAGAGAGCTCAATCAGGCCTGGAGCAACTGCATTGTGGTGCCTGTTCAGTATCAAAGTGTCGACGTCGGTGTGGATGAACGTCGGCAGGTGCCTAAGAATGGTCTGTACTTGATCGACTGCCAAAAAGGAAGAATCGCCTGCCAGATCAGCTTGTGGAGCGATGTGGTTTCATCTTGCGAGCTGATCATTATGTCGAAGAGCGAGGACGTCAACGCTGAAGTCCTCGAAGAGATACGCAAACTTATTGGGCAACACAGTCTCTTCCGGGGGAAAATTATTTCGCTTGAAGGTCTGGATTCGACAGCCGATTCTTCCGGATTCTTGAAAATCCGCTTTCATCAGTTTCCACCTGTAAGTGAAGATGAAATCATCCTGCCGGAGAAGACACTAAAGCTGGTGCAACGAAATGTCCTCAGTTTCTACAAGCATGCCGACGTGCTCAAAAAGGCAGGCAAATCGGTCAAGCGTGGCGTTCTCTTTTACGGCAAGCCAGGGACAGGAAAAACATTCACCGCCAAGTTCTTGGCCCAGCATCTGCAGGGCGTTACAGTATTTATTCTTTCTGGAGAACAGCTCTGGCTGATCAAAGAGGCGTTTCAATTAGCCAGGTTTTTGGCACCATCCATGGTGATCATGGAAGATGTCGATCTGATCGCTCATACTCGTGATGAGACTCTTGGACAAACGGTTTTGCACCAGCTACTTAACGAGCTTGATGGTTTGACGAAACAGACCGAGTGCATCTTCCTGTTGACGACGAATCGTCCGGAAGTCCTGGAGCCGGCTCTTTCTCTTCGCCCGGGTCGCATAGACCAGGCGATAGAATTTCCGCTGCCTGACAGGAATTGCCGCAGTCGTTTGATTACTCAATATGCAAGCGGCATGGAGCTTGATGTCACTGATATGAAATCCCTGGTGGATAGAACTGACGGCGCATCGCCTGCCTTCATTCAAGAATTGATGCGCAAGGCAGCACTGATCGCTGCCGAAGATCTTGATACAAAGGCCGACGAATCCATACTTAAAGTGCAGGACGCGCACTTGCAAGCCGCGCTGGATGAGCTGCTTCTCTCAGGTTCTCTGACCAAAGCCATCGTCGGATTCCATCCGCGCCCGGACTACCATTGATCGCTAGCATACGGAACTAGATTTCCTCGTGCACGTGATTGAGCTTGATCCCAATACGACCCGCAGGGTGATCAACAATACGATCCGCAAGTTCAACCTGGCAAAATTATCGAAGGTAGTCGAATTTCCCTACGACTTGTATCCTTCTAAATCGATCAGGCAGAGATGCGGATCATGTGCAAATCCCAAAAAGTTCACCATCACCGGATTGGCTGTCAGTACAATGCCTTATCAGGGTATGATTGAGGCTGGTGGGCTGATCCAGAGAATGCGGTCGTTGACTTCCAGTGCTACCGGTAGTTTCGTTTCCGGGTCTACATATGCGATCACCGGACTTAGTGGCGCTTGCACTGTCGGCGGTGTTAATGGATCTGGCAACTCCGGCAGCGTATTAACGAAAGCCCTCATCGCTTCGTTGGGAATGACATGGAATCGACGCGCCATGTTGTCGGCTCCGGCAATCAGGTCAGCGCAGCAAATTTTGGAGCCGTCTCTGGAGCTCAGTTTATAGAGACCCATCATCGGCAGCTCCTCTTTGACGCCGCGTTGAACCAGTTCGCTCGACCGCTCCAGAAATTTACATCGCTTGTAAGAGAGAAGGTACGCCAGTCCAATAACCAGTGGAATCTCCAGAGCGAACGCCACCACCACCATGAGCAGACGTTCTCCAAGATACTTGAGACCTGGTCCGGTGACATACAAGCCGAGGAGCGTCAGCACCGGTACGATTCCAACTACGATCAGAGCTACTGCCAGAAGGCGGTAGCGATTGTATTGCTCTTTCAGATCTCGATGAATGGTCTCGCTGGACATTAAGTTAGTGGTGTAACTGCGACTAAGCCATCACTATTCTAATTGCGTTCGCCCGATCGTGTCAGCCTTTCTCCGCATTATTTATGCGACACAGCAAATAAAGCTCTACCAAAACTGTGGACAACCAATTGTAGTGATTCCCAAGGCGATGCAAAATATCATATTTGGTGCCTTGAAGGGCCACGATGAAACTTATCGTTGTGCAAAAGAGGCGGTAGAATCATGTCATATTGTGCGCCGACGGGTACAAACTGATGAATCAAAGCGTCTTCCCTTGATTAAACAATTGACTGCAGACGGACTGGCGCAGCATCGAGCGGAGCGATACACGAACAAACGTTCGATGATGATTGAAACAGAGGGGCTCCAAACTCAAGGATTGCGGAAGCAACAACCTTAATTTGCATGCCATCGTATCTGATACTATCAGGACGACTAACAGCTCTGCTTCGTGCAGCGAATCGATATCGGTATCTCGGTAGGCGACATGAAAATAGGAACTGTTGAAATTAGTTGACGCCGCTGGCAGCCAGCTTCTTTGTTCCAGCCTTTTTTAGTGCAGAAACAAGTTCCTTAGCACCACTCATCACGCTTTCATCCGCGTTAAGAGCATTCTCGATGTCTGACGGCGAGTAGCCTTTTTGCTGAAAATAGAAGAACGCTGCAGCAGCTTCGGCTTGTTCTGTCGATGCTGACTGGACTAGCTTGGAAATGAATTTAGAGATTTCAGAGTTCGCGAAGTTGTCAGAGATGCCTTGAGTGGAAAGAAATTCGAAATCTGATTCCAAAGCCCTGCTAAAAACTCGGAGATGATGAACATCGAAGGCGTAGTCGTAAGATTCTCCAAGCGCTTGGGAAATGAACACCAACGCTTGCAGTCGATCAGATTCGATACCCTTGTTTTCTGCAACGAGAGATTCCAATTTTGCGAGGCGACCTTTGCTTTCCATGTAGACCTCCTTACAGCCTCTCAAATAATACTTGTCATTTCGATTTCCATAAAGTCTTGACATCCGCAAGGAGTGCTTCAGGGACATGGATTCGGCGCTCTCTATAGTTCAACATGTTCACGAAACTGTCTGACTGTGCCAACTCCGTGGTTGTTCCCGTTTGCTCGACGGAGTAAAGAGGTTGATATTTGCTCTCTTTGCCCTTCTTCTTAAGATAAAAAGGAGATTTGATGGCAACATCACTTGGGTCGTCAAGAATTACAAACAAGTCTGGATTGAAACCTTTATTCTGGGCAGTCTCTCGAATTTTCTGAAGACTATCCTCTGCAGCACGCATCTCAAATTCATCGGGATAGGAAAAGGTTTTAAATATCTGGCGTTGCTTCAACATCGCACACAGTTTTCCTAAATCATCCTTTTTGTCGGACCACTGATCCACATATCCCAGCAGTAAGAAGTCATCCATCTTGAGATAGTTCTTTAAGGCTGGTGTTCCGTTTGCAAGTTCTTTAAAAAATGGATGTGGTGCTTCCAGTTTGCCGGCAGCAATTTGTTGAGTTGCATACTGAAGAGCATTTCGAAGCATCTGTTCTGCAGCCCGCGTTGTTTTATGGTAATAGACGTGCTTATACATGTAATGCCGACCCAAAACGTACGACTCCACGACACTTGTTCCGCGCTTCCCATCGAGCGCTAACACTTCTTGTGGTTTGCCGAAGATTCTTACTTCCGCTGGAATCAAGCATCTCAATATCCAAGTCAGATCAAGATTTGCATAGTGCACTCCCGTCATGAGACTGTCGCGAAGCAGATAATCAAACCGATCCGCGTCTAACTCGCTGCTAATAATGTCTGAAACGATTGGGCGATGTAGTTTGTCAAAAATTCGCTGTACGAGTTGGAAAATTTCCTTGTTTGCATTGACGGTATTTTGTAGCTGCGAATCTTCCGCTAAGATTCTCGCTCCCCAAGTCTCGTGATGAGCAGCCTTTTCTCCGACGAATTTTTCAGTCACTTTTTCGAATAAGTGGCTGAACGGTCCGTGGCCAATATCGTGAATAAGTCCCGCTATTCCAAGTGCCGTGCGCTCGTCTGGTGTAATAACTTTTTTGCCTGCGTTCTGATTGAGGCTGTCCGCCATCCGCAAAGCAAGATGATATGCACCTAAGGAGTGAGTGAATCTGCTGTGTTCGGCACCAGGGTAGGTTAGACAAGCTAAGCCAAGCTGTCGAATTCGTCGAAGCCTCTGGAAGGCCTGAGACTCCATGAGTTTTATGATGATCGGGCATTCGATCCTGATTAGATCGTGAACTGGGTCTCGCAGATTTATGACTTTGCTCATCGTATACCTGAAGAATTTCTGTGATCTTAGCAAGAAATCCTGACCGCCCGTATCGCTCTTGGAACTCGAATTCCCGACCAGTTGCGCTTTGTATAAGCATTGCAAAAGATTTTTTTGTTTCTAATCCGCTCTTGTCTTACGTTTTCTATTTGTTGCTGTCGTTCTGATTGTGGTCCTTGTGTTCCGCCTGGCGTGTGAGTTCTGCGGCATAGCAATCTGCATTTTAGTGCGTTCCAAATAGTGAGCGCTGAACTCTTTCATTAGATCGTGTCCGCTATTTTTATGCGACACAGCCAAGAAAGTCAGAGCCACCTGCGAAAATCGCTTAATCGAGACCTTGATCTTTATTGTGGCGCTGCGAATTGGACGCCACGCCGAGAAGGGCGCCATAGGAGGGAGGCACCGTAATCGGTGCTAAGTACGGCGTCCTGTCGGTGATCCTTCCATCGATGCGTACGTCAGCATTGAAGTCGATTTTCTTGCCACCTTGCCCTAGGTATGACTCAGTCAATCGAGGCTGCGAAAGGCCCAGAACCTCGACCGTCGGCTCAAAGCCTGATGTCAATCCGCCCTTCCTCGTCCACTTCTCCACAGGATGCGAAAGGGTGAGGACGTTGTAGAGACGTTCCGGAGCGAGCGGCACCGCTGTGGACTTACCCTGCAACTGCACCGAGTCAATTCGCGCTCGCGGCGGACGGCTGAGGTCGAACGCATATTTCAGTCCGCTGACCTGCAGAAAGTTGCCTGAATGATCGACTGCGGTTGGGTCCGATGGATAAAGCCAGCTTCGCATACGCTCAACCGATTGCCGCCACAGACCAGCCGGTATCAGTGGTCTGTGTGGGTGCAAATCGGAGACAGAAAACTCGAGAATGTCTTTGATCTGTTTGCCGGTTAGCTCTACGGTACAAAGCTCGAGATTGTTGTCACCATTACAGAAGACATTATCGAGGTCATACTTGGACAGTTCGAAACCTTCTACAGCAATGCCGTTGCGAATATCTCCGCTGTGTTTTAACATCAGATCAACAGACTTCTTTCCGACAGAACGAAGATGTTTGTTTGTTTCGCACTTGAGCGCATCTGAGATGAAGTTGCCCAGTCTTGTCTCGTTGCTTCGTATTCCGGTCACAGAAAGCCGACCGACAGCTTGAACTCCGGTCGAAGTTTTCATTAATTGCTTTGCTTGGGCCGCTGTGCTGCTGTCGAGAAACCGCAACATGTCTTCATCTTCTGGTATCGCATTCGATATCGCATGAAGTCTCGACCTTGTCCTGTAACGATCGGCGCTGCCGTCGTTCTTTAAGACAAGTTTCAATTCGCCAAGCCAACGTCCGGAGCTACCCGCCTGAACAATCGGAACCGACCTTCCTGTTGCTTGATTTTCCACCCACACCGGAGCGGGAGTAAAGTCATGTGAATGAGCACCGATGACCGCGCTCAATCCAGGAATTTTGCGAGCAAGCTCGATGTCCTGACTCATGCCGAGATGCGAAAGAACCACTATTCGATCGACCCCTTCCTTCTGAAGCTGCTTCACGGAATTGGCTGCTGCTTGAAAATGGTCCGAGTATGAGAAGCCTACCTTCGCATCACTGGCGATATCGCGTAGATCACTTTCAGCCAGCGAATGTTTGATTTCCGGTTTGCCTTTCCTGATTCTGTCCAAGTTGGACACGGCTTCGGCGCCATCTTTGATATCGTCGGTTACCAATCCAATCATGCCGAGCCTTTCTTTTGCAGTATTACCGGTATTTAGCTCAACCACAGTGTGTGGCTTGAAGATACCTTTGAACTGACTAGAAAGTCGGTGGCTTGCCTCCTGATCTCCGGTTGCCACAACATCCACGTTGGCAGCGAGCTTGGAGCCGAGGTCAGGATCGTTCATATATTTCAACCAGAACGGTATGTCTTTCTTTCCTCGCCCGATCTCCCCTGAGTGATTCCCAGGAATGACCGCGGTCGGCTTTAGCCGGGAAATAGCTTGATTCTCGACCACCCCTGCATAGGAAAAAGGGGAAACGGCATTGCCGGATGACTCGTCGCCTACCGAAACGAACAATCCGCCGCGACCACGAGAACGAGATGCATCTCTGAGCTCAGCAAGTCTGGTAGACAGACGAGATATACCCTGGTTGCCAAAGAGATTGCTGTGAAAATCGTTAAGGTGGAAGATGTCGACTGACAATCGATTCGAGTTTGTCTGGCAGAGGTCACCAACAAGTACTCCGGCTCTGGCACTCAGTTCCGGCGCACTCCGCAAAGCACTTAGCGAACCGGTAACGGCACCGCCAGTGACTCCACCCAGTACGGAGTTACAGGCGATCGTTAGCACGAACTCGGCAGGGTCGATTGCCTTCTTCTTCCCGGCAATCGCCAGTCCGTGAGCGACGCTCCATATTGTGCTGCTAGCAAAGCCTCCCGTGGCACCACGAATGCCGCTCGAGACGACTCTCAATCCGGCGTGCTCTGTAACGACTTGCCGGCCGGCTTTCTCAAGAGTTGCAGCACCTGCGGATGAGCCAATTGCGTTGCGCCCCAAAAACCTCAAATATCTGGCGGCAGCCCAGCCTTCGGCAATCGCTCCGCCGACCGCAGCAGTCCCATCTATGCCACCACTGACAAGGTCTGAACTCCAGGCGCTCTCCTCTCGCCTTTCATTAGTTCCTGCTGCGATTGCCATTCTCAAACCGCTCTTGCTGGTAGCACCAATGCCAATGGCACAAGCCAAACGTGTCAAGACGCTATATCTGGTGCTGAGTGCAAAGACGGTCAATCCAGCCCCGCTTGCTGCAAGCGAAGAGACAACATCGGCTGCACCCGATATGGGGCTGTCCTTTGCCTTTGAAGAAGGGCTTGGCGTCTTGGTTGTTACTCTGGCATCAACTTCACTCACAAGCGCGCTACCGGAGCCGGCGTCGACTCCAGAGAGTGAAACTCTATTTTGCTGGTCGACTATCGCATTTGTCCACTTCTGATCTGTTTTTTGATCTCTTGATCTTGTTATATCTCTTTCTTCAAGAGGCATAAGGACGCCCTCCCGTTCCTTCTCCTTCCGATGACAATGGTGCCAGCCACTCGGTACGGAACAAATAGGGAATTCCACAGGTAAGGACAAAGCGCGCTGAAAATTCGACTACCAGACTCGGCGATTGCAATCGAAAACATCAGCATTCGCTTCTCAAACAAAGGCGCAAAGTGTAATGCCACGCTGCATCTTCATTCGATTTTTGCCTTTCACGATCAGTTTATCCGAAGGGGGCAAAGCACTTTGAATATTCGATATCGAGACTCGGTGATGACAATTTTAAAAGTATCAGCCTCGCTGCTGAAAAAACGAAGGTGCAACGTGGATTACACGCTGCACCTTCATTCGCTGTTTGCGTTCCACGATCATCAGTCGAGGA
>CAYTDR010000339.1:0-7752 GCA_964436185.1 uncultured Candidatus Obscuribacterales bacterium
TTGAACATTCTCAACCGACCGCGCACGCCCTGGATGTTCTTGTCCCAGTCGTTGTCGGTTCGAATGATGGATGCCAGACGTTGCGTGAGCTCGGTCAGCACCGTTGCGTTTATTTCCGGTTTGCTCTTGAACTGTCTCAATGATTCGACAATGTTTCGTCTGTTGTTGACGAGTTTCATCAATCCGCGTGGATTGCAAGGCAGTGGTTGAAGTTCTGATGCCTGACCGTTCTCGTCCTCATTGACGACTTCGACGGCACCCCACTTGAGCACTTGAGCGAGACCTTCGATGTATCCCATGTCTCTTTCTGCCCAGTGTTGCTCTTCTGCAGCGAGGGAGTTGACGTCCTGGACGATGGACGAGGCGAAGGTAATCGGGTCGAGATCGAGCGGGTTCCAGTGAACGGACAAATCATCTAGCGGGTTGAAGTAGAGAGTCTGGAAACCAGCATGGCCGGCTTCCGGCAAAAGGGAGTGTTTGAAACCTTCTTTCTTTTCATCCAGGTTCGGATCGTTGGCTTTCGCTTCCAGAGCCACGATGACGCAGGGCTTGGCGAGCAATGATTTGATAATCGCTCGCATTAATGTCGTTTTACCGGAACCGGATGGTGCCACCAGGAACATGTTTTTGTTAGGCAGCCGTCCCATCGGAATCGTAATCGGCAAGTGTGTTCTGGCCAGGAAGCCGAACGGAATTACCACTCCGTCTAGCTCGGTCCAGGTGGACTCCGGATTGCGTTTACCCATGCGCCCATGCCGCCTCAAGTTGGGCGGGCAGAGGAAGGATTTCTCGTAGTCGCGAGGAGTGAGCATGCCCGAAGGTGGGTTGAAGGTTCTGATTGTTTGCCATGGGAAGAGCCGCTTCTTGTGAGCTGCGGCAATAATCAGGGCAAGGAGAACCAGAGTCGGTAGAAGGATAGCGACTGAGGTGGCGTCCAGGAAACCGTGCGAACGCCTGCCATGTCCGTGTGATTGTTGTGGGTGAGTTTTGGGAACGCCTTCCATGCGCAGGGACTTGCCTTGCATCTTGGCACCGGCTGTCGGTGGCCGTCCCTGAGTGGGATCGATTGTCGACATATGAGCGTGATCGCCCGCTGCATAATGTTGCTGTCCGTTAGTCGTCGGTGGCAAACCGAGTCCGGAAAGAGAGGGAGGCAATCCTTGCTGATTCCCACCACCTGCTGCTTGTGGAGCACCGCCTTGAGCTTGAGGTAAACCAGGTATGCCACCGCCTTGTGGTTTGAGCATATTGGCACCGGGTTGGACCAGAGGAGAAGGGGCTTGTGGTGGTGGAGGCATTACCTGCCCAGCCATTGGCATTCCGCCTCCCTGTCCCATACTGCTGTAGGCATCACCTTGCATGCCACCCTGCATGCCACCGAGCATTCCGCCGCCACCCATGGCGCCGGGCATTCCGCCACCACTCATGGCGCCAGGCATTCCGCCTCCGCTCATGGCGCCGGGCATTCCGCCGCCCATCATGCCACCAGGCATGCCGCCACCCATGTGATGTTCCATTCCAGGCTGCATCGGCATCGTCTGCGAGAGTTGCGGCATGTGCTGCTGGGGCGGCATCATTGCCTGCATCTGCATGCGGCGTTCGAAGTCTTTAGCGGAGATAACCTCACCGGTCTCGGTGTCTTTGTAGAAGGTAATTTTACCCCGGTCATCTATCTGTGCTCTGTAGGTCATCTTGTATGCCTCGCCTGGTTCTCAATAACAACGAATTACTTGGGTGTACTCTCTGCAAAATTTCTTATGAGCCATAATTGCCCTCACTGATTCCGGCGATTCTCATGCCGTCAGCGGTCTGTTTGACCAGGTACTCCAACTTGACTGGTCTGGCGCGAGTTCCTTTGCCGGGAACCTCGAGGAGTTGCTCTCCTTCAACCATGATTACGACCGCGCCATCGGGTTTGGTGGCACCGACTTTGAGCGCATGTGCTTTGAAACTGGATTTGAGGCCTGCCTGTTCTATCTGTGCAGCAATTTCCGGTGTCCAGACATTCTGCTGATAGGCGGTAGCGCAATCGGCCGTCATGTACTTGATGGCTTTTGTTTGACTGTCATGGGCTGAGCCGGCTGAGAGATCCCATGCTACTGGCAGCCACTGCTCAATCAACTGCATAGCCATAGTCGGATCCGTCGGTTCATAACGTTGTGGTGGCGGTGGTGCTCCTGCTCCTGCACCTCCTTCGGTAGGCATGCCTGCTGCTCTGGGACCGTCGTTGACGCTGCCTTGTCCGGTAACGTCCGGATGATCCGCCCACTTAGGCCGTTGTTTTTGCGCCATCTGCCGGGGTTGCTGATCGCCCAGAAACATCACGGTGAAGAACATGCCGACCATAACGCCTGCCATGCCCACCATGATTAGTGTCAGTTTGTATTTTTCGCCTGCTTGATAGTCGAACATAATTGCTCCCTAGCCCGCCATGAGCATTTCCGGAGTGAAGGTCTCCGGTGTGTAGCCCTGACCGAGCAAATGACACGCCCATCGAGCATCGCCGTTGCATAGTTCCATCATTCGTGCTCGCATCGGCTGATCGGTGTTGGGTTCCGTGGTGGCAACCCAGTACATGAAACGTGGCACTACGAGACGAACAACGCCTCGGGATTTCTTGTGATAGACGAGAAAGGCGTCGGAATACTCGCGATTCTTCCTGGTCAAATGGCCAATCTGGTTCATCTCCTGTCCGGTCAAACCGCATGCATCCTGAATCAAATCGAAGTTGGACGGGTCGTTACCGAGAATTATCTTGATTGAGCTGTTGGTCGCCAGGTTGCGTGCACGTTCGTCGCGTAACAAATCGCCCAGCTCCTGGGAGATACCGATGAAGAGTAGACCAAGGTGTCGGCTGGTGCGGGATGCATCTTCGACGAGAGTTTTGCCACCCTCGTAGCGGAGCAGTCTCCACAGCTCGTCTATGCAGAAGACGAAACGAGCAGGTTTGCCTTTACCCATCTGTTCTTTCTTGTGCTCGGCGGCATTGCGTAGAACGAAATCCGAGACAAAGAGCGTGACTACGGCTTCGAGCGTTTTGTCATGAGCCAGATCGGATGTATCGAATACGATCAGTTGAGCATTGCGTGGAATCGAAGTGGGACCATCGAAGAGTTTGCCGTAGATGGCACCGCGGCAGTACAGACTCAGCCTGTTGACCAGGTCTTCAGCAGTTTCTCCACGTTTGGAGCCCTTGCATCTTTGTGATTCTAATTCGAGCCATGCCACCAGATCTGATTCCACCGGAATTCGGCCTTCCTTGGCGCATTCCTTGTAGATATTCTGAATTCCCTGCATGAGGACAGGCTTCTCATCCTTGGAGAGGGACTGATTACCCATTTCACCAAGCATGACCGAGTGGAAGTTGAGGATTTTAATGATGTGCGATTCAGGCGGGTTAGCCGGATCGATAGGCTTGCCGTCCGGTGTGTTGAGCGGCAGGTCATAAAGGTTGAGACAAACTTGACCGTCCGGTCCGAGACGGATGTAGGAGCTGTCGTCATAAACTTCAGCAAGCATCTTGTAACTTCCCGATCTGTCGATGATCACGACCTTGGCACCGGAGAGCAGCTTTAATTGAATGATCTGCTGTGCCACCATGGATTTACCTTCACCAGGCTGACCGAAGACTACACAGAGCGCGTTGGGCAGTTTTTCGTCGTACGGATTGAGGAAAACTGGCTCGAGCGTTTCCTTGGAGAAGCCCAGCCAATCACCGCCGGTTTCAGAACCCAGTCTGGCATGAACGAAAGGAAAAGAGTTGCGCAGAGTGGGGGTTCGAACCGCCTTACCGCGGCGTGTGACATCAAGTCCGATACCAGGGAGACTGCCGACGAACAAAGACTTTTGCTCTCTGTATCCCACTACGAAGCGAGCACCACGGCACTGAGAAGCCGAGGAGCGCACCAGCTCGGTGGCTCGATTGAGCTCGTCGAGGGTTTTGCCGTGCAGTGTGTAGTAGACGGCATAATTGAAGACTTCAATGTTGGTGGTGTAGAGTTCCGATCCGATATGGGCTGCTTCTGACGCTTTCTCGGCTTCTTCCTGGTTGGGAGTAGAACGCTGTCCCATCAAACTCTGGTAGGTGTTGGCTGATGACTGCGCCTGTTTGCGTTGCAATTTCTTGCGGAACATCTCTTTATCGAGCTTATGAGCGTAGATGTTCATTCTCCATTCGCAGTTCAATCTGAGCAGTGGTGCCAGCCACAGGGGACCGGTTCGCTCAGGCAGGCGGCTCATGTAGAGAGTACGCACAAAGGATGAATTTTCACCTTGCTCTGACTCTTCGCTGATATCGGAGATCTTCAAGTAATCAGGATTGCTGAAATCATATTGAGATTCCACCATCTGCTCACGAATGGAAGCAGGTTCCATGTCCGGGAATATGCGGCGAACTTTGGCGGACAATGGTTGGATAGACGGACGATGAGGCTCAGGCAGATTCTCGCTCGGCATCTGTCCGAGCAGCGGATTGAGTTCTTTGTACATCATGCGGAAGTACTCGAGTGCCGATACCGGCCGCCCGCTCATACCGCAAGAACCCAATTGACCTATATAACCTTGGGCTCTCTGGAGCAGCGTAGAGACGTTGCGTATGTGGCTGCCGACACTCTGGCGCGCGGCCTTATTGCCAAAAACGTCATTGAGAGTGTGCATGGCACCATCCCAGAATCCTTTCTTGGCAGGCTTTTCGCGGGGCGGGCGGTAGCAGAAGGTGACAAGGAACTTGAGTTCCGGAATGAAGTTGCGAGCAAGGAGGTTGGCTTGATCGTTCTCCACACAACGTGCGACATACTGAAGAAACTCATCATCGGCTACCTCCACGGGGTGTTTTTCGAAATACTCTCTTTTGCTTGTGTTATGACAAATGATGGTGAACTGCACCGAGGAATCAATACCGTTCAAGAAACCGGTAAAGTGGTTCATCAAAGAGACCAGACGGACCTCATCGAACCCTGACACGTGCACACCGTCCACTTCAAAGGTGCAACGATAGCTGCCGTCGCGCAAGACGATCACTCCCAATCCGGTGTGGTCGTCCTGGAACAGATCCCATAAAGGCAAAAGTCCGGCGGCCGGTGGATGAGGTCTGGGCACCGCCATCGATGGCATCTTACCGATCGCTTCTTGCAGTTTGGGATCGACTATTACTTCTGCCTTTTTGCCTTTGAAAAGGCTGGTGAGGCTAAGGTCTTTTTGTTGAGATCTGGAAATCGAAAACGTCATTTTTATTTCCTGAACATAGAAACTGGGGTTATTGGGTAACTGGGGCTAGTTGAAGCATTGGGTTTTCTGAATACTCCAATCCGTGAGCTGAAGCATCTTGATCGAGAATGTCTTCGAACTCAGGCAGGAGCTCATCGGTGAGGAACCGAGTCTGGTTAGGATCCGGACCCGGTACAAAAACCTGCGAGGTGGTGTAGAAGTTGATGATGGTCTCCCATTGACCGCAGGTGTGGTTGAGAGTAATGAGACAGTAAGCTGGTCCGAGCAACCCAAGGACGATTGCGACGTCGAGTCTCAAATCGTGACCCATGAATGGAATCGGATTCAGCCAGGAGTAAAGTTGGGTAGAGGCGATCAAAGAGCCGAGAACAGCGATGAGTTGGTCGTAGCGCATGCCGAAAAGCTTCGGTGAGTCTTCCAGGTTTAGCGGTGTGATGTCTTCCATTTTCTCTTTTCGCTCGCTTCAGTCGATTTATCCAGTGCCTTTTGCTTTGTTTAAGCCGTTCCACCAAGTCGGACTCCCGGTTGTTGCTGCGGCGGTACCACCACCGGTGTCGACTGATTCTGTTTCTGATGCTGAGACACGGGAAGGAAAATTTCCTCGACAATGTGAGGAGGCAATTGAATGGGCTTCGAATGCCCTTGTTTGGCAACTTGAACCTGATGGTCGATGAGCTGATAAGGCAGTCCGGAGCGTCGGTCCACCAGTCCGAAAAATCTTACTGCACCATGGAAGTCGCCCATAAGACGCAGTACTTCGCCCATGATGTAGCGATAACGAGCGCGATTGCCTGCCCATGATTCGTCCGCTAACGCTTCGTGCAGCTCTTTTGCCGCCAGATCAAGCCATTTCTCGGCTGGCTGGAAGTCTTCACGAGCACACCAGTAACCGTTCAACGCGACCACCGCTCGGTCCAAACTGTGGGCACCGTTCTTCCTGCCCGACAACACCGCATGACCAAATTTCTTGTCGTTGGAAACCGGCGGTGCATCCGGAACCATCTCAGGAATCAGGTAATGAGGCGCGAAGGCTGATAGCCACCACGTATAAATGCACTCCGGGCAAGTAGCCAGAAGTGCGGCTCTGATAGTGCTATCCGGCATTACTCTATGAAGGTCGGCCTCGACGCGAGACTCCCTGGTCATCTTCGGTGTCTTGTCGACTTGAGCCGTACAGAAGACCAGGTCGCACTGGGGGCAAATTATTGTTGATTGCTTTAGTGTATAGAGTTTCATCAGCCTGGGGTATTCATCGGTGATGTGGGGCGTCATTTGCGCGTGTCTACAGATTAGATCCGAGAAGTCCCGGGGTAAATCGGGGGAAATCCCACCTACATGGTGGAATGCCCATTTTTAAATTAATTCTCGAACTTTAGGGCTGGACGCGACTTTGTCGCCATGCTCTATGCGTTGCTGCCACCGCCTGAATTGGAATACATGCCGCCATAGTTCGGGTCTTTGCCGGCTATGCGGTCAAGGAGGCGTTGCTTGATGCCGTTGACTACGGACGGATGATATCCTCTCACCGAGCTGGTCGGTTTCGGCGCGAACTCCGGATGTATCGCCACGCGCTCGACAAAGTCGCGAGTCGGGCTTGCCTTGATCTGATCGATCGGATGATCGAGCCTGCCGCCGTGGGTGACTTCATCCCTGAAGCTGGAGTGAACACGCATGATCGCCTGGGCAGCGTATACGCTCTTGTCGTCGATATTGTTGGCGTTCCAGCGAGGATCAGCTTCCATCATCGCTTGCACCGTGTGGGTGCGTTCGACGGTGAACTCTTGTGGAGTGCCGGCGGCGGACATGGCATTGGCTGTGATGGAGGCAGCTCGCACCATGGATGGATCCTGGGCGTGAATCTGCATTGCCGTTTGAGCTACGTTCTTGTCAGAGAGCTGTTCCCACGAGAAGCCTTTGGATACCAGGTCGTAGCCGACGTGATAAGCCATCTGAGCCGTGTCGTTATTGTACGAGCGCAAGAGGTTCTGCACATCGGAGTGGATGTCGTCCGGATCGAGCGAGCCGAACTCGGTGCGACCATGCAGTAACTCTGCTTTGACGTTGGTGCCTACCGTCTGTTGGTTGGCGGATGGATCGTCGAAATTGCCCAGCGAAGCGCGGTGGTCTGGGTTGGAGTCGTGCAGCGGAGCGGTGAACTGCATCGTTCCTCCGCTGCCCTGCGATGGTGCGGTGCTACCGTTGCTGACACCGGTGACGTCCACGCGGGCAAATGTATCCTGCCGTACTCCTGAGAGGTTTGGCGCTCTCAATTGAGAAGGATCGATCGGAGTCGGGCTGCCACCCTGGACGTCGAACTGCATCTCTACTTGCTGCTCGGTTACTGACGGCTGGAAGTTTGGTGGCTGGAAGCTGGAAGACTCTTGAATGATGCCCTGTCCGGAGGAGCCCTGGACCGGCACGCGCATGGAGTGGCTGTGCTGCATCCTTGGTGGCGGTGTGTTGCCGGCAATGGATCTGTAGACGATGTTGGATTGCTGCGGTCCGCCAGGTCCGGTAGGAGGAGTG
>CAYTDR010000340.1:0-7752 GCA_964436185.1 uncultured Candidatus Obscuribacterales bacterium
GCCTCCGGAAGATTTTATGAGCTGTGAAGAAATGCCGAATTCGGACTTTAGATCAGCCGACAACCTGTCGGCCTGGCCTTTATAGCCTCAAGCACCGCAGTAGGTGATTACAACCTTCGTATTGGTTGAGTTTCCCTTAGAGTTCATCTGTAACTCCTTTTTGTGAACAATATTTGTATTTTACTGGCAAGAGCCTCACGGCGTCTCTATTTAGTCAAATTTCAAGTTACAACCGACTTAAGCACTGTTCGTCCATCGTTCCAGGATACAACGATCTCTAGCATAATTCCGAACTGTTCGTGTTTTAGATGTTACTGTCACGGCTAGCTCGACGCGGAGCGCACTTGTGTGCTTCAATCACGAAGTAATGCAACCACTGCACAGGCGTGAGGAGCAGACTTCCGTCCGTTCCGCTTCAGTCACTAAGCACCGTCGACGAACCCGAAGTCAATGGGATGGCGGCATCGGCCTTGGTTTCTCAAAAGGAATCGAGTCACCGAAAACTGAGACATGTTGCGATCTCGCCGCCTCCCAGTTTTCCAGATCCCTGTAATACTGTTCTTTCCGCTTGAAGTGCGGAGTCTCACGACCGCGCTGCTCCGCTTGCAAGAACTGCAGTGATCGCACCTCGAGATCAGCCAGTTGCGGGGATCGGTCAATTTTCTTGATGGGATAAGAAGGATTGATGATACGAGAGTCTGCCGGCTGCCTGTCGTAGAGCTGCGCTCCGCCTGTACTTCGCCTGGGAAGCACCATTGCCGAAAGCAACTCTTCGGCTGTCAGGCTGATCAAATGAATGTCGTAATTGGCGCCCCAGCGGGACTCTCCACAGAAGCAATCGCCGTCAGCATTGTATTGAACAGTAATCATCTGCAGGTCATGTCCGTTGCTGGTTCCTGTCGAGCCTGGCAACAAACCTGAGAACACCGGAATAAGCACCGATCGAGAAGATCTGGAAGTGAACCATCTGCGCATGTCGTCAGCGTTTGAGACGGTCGCTGTCGAGAGGCTGTGGCCTAACGAGCTGTGCATGAGCATCTCGCCACTATCTCCGAGCAATTCGTTGAGCTCTGCAGACGCTCGCAAAGAGAGCATCGCCCCCATGTACACAGTTTCAAATCGGTTAAGCGTGTTGCGATCTACTTTTAAGAGCTTCTCGCCGGTAGAGCCAGACTTCGGATTAGGGTCTTGCGAGTAAATGAACTGATAGTTTTCCTTCGCTTGTTGATTCCAGTACAACTGGGCAATCGCCAGATCCCAGAGCTGCCCGCAGGCGTCTCTCAGCCCCAAGTTGGCAACAAGCTGGTCATTGGATAATCGTGATTCCAGATCGAGAATCAGACTTTTTCTGTCGACTGTAACCGGAGCCATCCGCCTGCCGGCGACGGGGATGGATGCCTGACCTTGGGTGGCAAGTGAGGCGATTATCTCCATCACTGTAGCCGGATCATTTTCCAAAAACTGTCGCAGTTTGGACTCTTGATAGCTGGTGTTATGAAAACCTTGACTGGTGTATTTCGCAGGCTCAGCAACCTTTCTTGCCATGGCATCGGCAATCTGATTGATATCCTCAGGCGTGTACACTTTTTCACCGCCAATCCAACCGTCACTCTTCAACACGGTTTCTATGGCTCTGGATACTCGTTCTATTATGATGTGAGCGTTTTGCAGCATTCCTAAGAAAGTCTATCGGCGAAGGTTAGCAACTTCTCCCTCATGTTCTCTGGATTTACTGATGCTATGGCTGCACGCTCTATAAACGGTCTGGCAAGGTCCGGAGTCTCCGTCGGGCCGGCAGGGCTGACGTCCCTTAGTGCGACACTCTCAGGAGCGGTGCGTGGAGCCACTTCCGGTGCGGCGACGCGTCCGGGTGCCTGAGTTTCCGCGCGTGCGACTGCTGCGATCTGACTCCTTGTCGACGAAACGTTCTGGAAAGGAGTATCCATGCCGGTTATCTCGATGATAGGAAGTCCCAAGCTATCCACACCATATACCTCAGCCGCATCCGTCGCGGAGCTGACGCCTGCGCCATTATCGGCGATGAGTGTATCACCTATATCGGCTTGAGTGTTTGATTTGTCGCCGGGAGTGTATAGCTGGCTCAACACATCGCCAAAAGCCTGGTCGGCATCAGACCGGGTGTCGATTAAACCCACGTCTGATGACGGTAAATCGTTTGCGTTGTTGTTAAGGTTGTCTGCCGCTACCACTTTGCTTTCCCAATGTGCAGTGTTTTCTTGCTCTTATCAGATTATGTTCCCAGATTTGTGCCAAGTTGAACGCGGTGATGGATGAAAATTTAGACGCTTTTTAAAAGTGGGCGAATTTCCCGAAACGTAACCCAGTAAGACATTCCGCCAAGCGCATAACTCGCCGCTCTTCTTAATAGAGTCACCATATCCCCCCGAAACGCCAGCGGGGACGGCATCCACGTCTTTACACACTCTTTCTTTTGATATTGAGCGGAAATACGCATTGGATTTTATTCATCAGGGTGATCCGTGGTTTTGCACACTATCGTCTAAGGATGGCTGTGCGAGCCCCTGAAGAACGAACCAACGTCGATGGAATCGCGCATCGAGTACACTATAAGCAGGAAGCGGTTGTGTTTTAAACCGGCAGGCCAAGTCATCCGGCAGTGAACCCGCCTGCTTCGGCTCATGAGCTCTTTCACTATCACTCACATGCCCGTGACAAGGAGGCACTGTCGAAATTGGACTGTTTTGATCTGCGGATAAAGAATGCACTGTTGGCAGTTTCAGTCGTGAGCGCCATTTCGCTGAGCACGCACCTGCCAGCCGATTCGAGGAATCAAAGTGATGGTGGGTACGGAGTGCTCCTATGCAGCACCACTTCGACAGCGAGCAAAGAAGGACCTGCCAATTCTCGTTCCTCTAATACCGTATCCAACACCACGATTAACACTCCACCAGCACGGGCCAAACGCTCTATTCGCCCCCTTCCTGGCGGGCTAAACGAAACGGAGGTAGTCAACAGCAACAGTCCGGAAGTCGTTCTGGAAGATGGCATTCTGCTCTCCACTTATCCTCCGCAGGACATGCGCCATCCGCAAGCTCATCTGGACCATTCTGTCCAGGGAAGATTCGAAGTGTTTTACCATCACATCGCCGATGGTATCAAAAGCGGCAATTTGAACGACCTGCACATAGGCGTTTTGATTGGCAATCGAGGGGCAAATCCCGTAAAGCTAAAGGTTCTCGATTGCGCCACTTACACTAGTCAACCGGATGCACCCTTCATGACGCTACCGGCTTTGGTATCAAACGATGCCAAAAACGTCTACGCAGGTCCCGGCGATCGCTGCACGCTGGACTTCCTCACGGGTCAGTCATCTTTCGCTGTAAAGAGCAAGAAAACAGAATGGACAATCGAGCCCGGCCAGGATGTGTTGGTGTTCGATCACGAAATTCCTGTTAGTAAGCTGCAGCCACCCCTCAATGGACGCAATTTTATGGCCTCGCTGACAGCCTCTGGTCCCGTGAATGTCGCAGTTCTGTCAACCTACAAAGAAAGTGATCGAAGCAGCGTGTTCAAACAGTTACTTACTGAAGCAACGCTTGTGACACCACGAGAGAAGCCGGCGAGCGCACCGGAACAAAAAGGACCAATGATCTACGGTCGAGTGTCAGGTGTCTCCGTAGGATCGCAGTGGCTTGGCAAACTAGCAGATCCGGACAGTGAAACATTGTCCCTGCCACGGGAGGAAGAACCGGTGGCATATGTTATCTCGTCGCTCGCAGGCGGCACGTTCTCCAGCGGTCAGATAGAGACAGCCAAATTGAGAGTTCGTTATCCGGACACAGCCTACGCGTCGCACGGCAACTACGGTGTACGCTATCTTCTGCCTGTCGAGTTAGAAAACAATCTCGGACGAGCGGCAACCGTATCGATTGCACTCGAATCGCCTCTCAAATCCAATACTTCAAACGGATTCGTCGAGTTTCTCGATCCCCCTGGTAGCTCCGTCACTTTCCGTGGATCGTTGAAGTTAACCGAGGAGAATACAAAAGGGCAAACTGCCAGTCACTTTTATCACTATGTGCTCAAGCGAGGCGAGAACGGCACTCCCTTCGCCAACTTCAATATTGAGCCTGGTAAACGCAAGAAGGCAACGATAGAGCTTTATTATCCCGCCGATTGCACTCCGCCCCAGTTGCTAACCGTTAGCACGACACTCAGATAGTGAGACCAATCGGCACAGGAAATAATGAAGGCCAACGGCGCAAATGGGTATAAGAGATAAAGCAGGTTCAGAAAAGAGCAAAATGGCTGAAAAACGTTCAAAGCTCGTAATCTTTGATTTAGATGAGACGCTTATCCATTCATCCAGAACGCCGCTCGATAGAGCTCCTGAGATCTATCTCGAGACACTCCACGTCTATGTTCGTCCGTTTGCCTATGAACTCATAGACTCGATTGCCCGCACTTGCGAAGTTGCCGTTTGGTCTGCAGGGTCGCAAGTCTACGTCGACACAATCGTGAGTGCAATTTTTCCACCGCAGGTGGATCCAGTATTCGTTTGGAACCGTAGTCACTGCACCACGCAAGTAGACAGCCATCCGTTCGGACTTCTTTTCCTCAAGGATCTGTCCAAGGTGGAGCCTCTGGGATTTGACCTGGCAAGCACGATAATTATTGAAGATGACCCGGTCAAGATTCGCGATTACAAGCGCCATGCGCTAATCGTCAATCAGTATTTCGGTGAGCATGGGGATACGGAGCTGGAAGATCTCGTCAAGTATATGGAACGAGTTTGCAGTGCCGACGATATGCTGAAGCACGTGAAGGACCGCTGGCGAAACGATCTGAAGCGTAAATTCTTCGCCCGAAATCTCTTGAGACGCGGTATGGTTTAGTCGACTTTCGCGGTATGCATGTACGGCTTCAGATACTTGCGACGCCACCAGTTGCCGGTAGAAACCAGCGTCGCGATGTCGGTGAACTTATAGTCATACAGCGAAGCTCGAATATACTTCGGACGTCTTCCTTCGAGCGGATCCTTTTCCAACATCTCCATCACCGGCTTCGATCGGACAGCAAGCCGTTCGACAAACTCGATAAACCATCTGTCCCGTAACTCGCCCGACAAAGCTGCAAACCACAACTGCCAGTCCAGTCGTGGTTGAGCCGGTGCCACTATGGGCGGTGGACGATTGAGCGGTCCGGGTTTGTATTTGAATACATATTCCTTCCATTCAATGCCATCTTCGCTGGCTTCGACTACTATCTCCGGTCGAGTTGTAGTCATGACGGCAAACAATCCGTACCGACCCACGAGATGAAAATTGCTAGCCAGATCCGAAAGCACCGGCAGTGAGACAGTGCTGGCAAGACCGATCGTAATGGCAACAGGAATCAATAAGACCAATCGAAGTCGAGACGCCTCTCGAGCAGTTCCGATGACTTGAAGATATTCTTTCAGCCTCGCCGGTGATACCGCAAGAAATGTTTTATCGTCGAACAAAGGCAAACACAAAGCTATCGTCAGAAGATTGAAATAGCAGTAATTGCCCGTGAGTATGATAAGAACCTGCAAAAAGATCAACAGAATGGCGGCAACGTGTCGAATCTTTCGGGGCGCCAAAATCAGAAGCGGAACGAAAATTTCGAGGAAGAAAACGGCAGCTGTTGAAAACGATTGAAACCACGACGGAAGATGGTCGGCGAAATAACCCAGCGGAGTCGGTAGAGGCTGGGTGAAATAGTGATAGCTCATGGCCGTGAGGTTGCTCCAGGCTTCGTCTCCGCTCTCCAACTTGACCACGCCGGATGAGAACATCAAACGAAAGAGCAACCAGCGCAGCAAACAAACGACGATATGCGATGGTTTGCTGTCATCAATCAGCGAAGACGGTATATTCCAGCGTTCTTTCAAGGGTATCCAGGAACAGTCGAACACTCTCCAGGACGAAAAGAAGAGAGTCAAAAAGCCTGTCTCGAGAAGAAGAATGTCCCATTGAAAAGACATGAAATCTTGGCCGGCAGTCACAATTGATAGATAAAGGAACCAGGAAACCAAAAGCAGCGGTCCGACAAGGATGCCGAGACCAGCGATTAATGCGGCGAAGAGTCCAACGATTGGAACGATCGATAGAAATGAATCGGACGTGTTCCACCAGAATACGGTTGGGTAGTTAAACATTAAACCCGCATCGAGCGCCTTATGTTGAGGAAAAGCTGCTGCCATAGGCAAGATGCCCTGGCTTCCATACAGACCGGAAATTTGTTCTGCCACAGAGCCAAAGGCAGCTATATATACAATAGACATCAAGCGAATAAACAACCAGCGAGTAATCGCATATGAGCTCTTACCGCCAGGAGATTCACTTTCTGCTACCGCATTGGATGTCATTCAAAATTACAGACGAGAAGTGCAGAGAATATGTTATCCCCAAAACGCCTGGCCAGTTTGCAAATGTCAGATTTCAAGATCGGTCGGCGAACGTTTGAGCGACCGAGTTACCGAGGCTCCGCCGACTCAATCCAACATTCTGCTCACCGACGTTTGGCATCTACTAGCCCAACGGCAGTTCATGGAGCAAACATCCGACATGGATCCCCCCGTTCAAAACGCAAGTACGATTACTCCTATTGGACAGGCTACTCAGTCTAAGGAATGAGATTAGTCGTGCATTGTTAAGGGCATAAATGTTTCTGGACTGGCCGATATTTACGGTCGATTCAAGAAGACAAGAAGTCTCTCTTCGTATCCGGACTGTTTAATGCCTATGTTTCAATTCACAGTGACTCCAAGTCTGCCATAACCCCTGGACGCTTTGTATTCAGTACGGTTATAGGTGGACTTTAATGGTCGATTTACTTCATTCAAACTACATATTGAGTTCTCAGCGGCTATCAATGGCGCGCCTGTCACGTCGACTTTCGGTGCGGATTTGGCCTGAGCGCTTGACTACAAATTGGAGTCAGGTCCCTTTATACGGCACGATGGGGGGTGCACTAACCTGAAGCATTTGGGTTACAACTAGGCCGAGATATAAGAAAGGCGTTCGATTAGCCGAGAGGAGTCTTACGATGACAGTTCCTATCCAAGTTGTATTTAGAAACATGGAACGTTCAGATAAGCTAGAGGAGATAGTTAAAGAGAAAGCATCCAAAATGGAGAAATTGTGCGACAGAGTCACGAGTTGTCGTGTATCGATAGAAATTCCGCACAAGCACCATAAAACCGGCAATGATTATGAAGTAACAGTCGACCTTTCGGTGCCTGACAGGAAGATTGTTGTCAATCGTACAGCTGCGGGTGCCAATGGTAATCCAGGCGATGTATACGGAGCAATCAAGGAAGCCTTTTCAGCTACGAAGAGGCAGCTAGAGGATTATGCGAGAAAGCGAAGAGGAGAGTTAAAACTCCACGAGGAGGTTCCCGCAGCACGGATTACTCAGCTGTTCGAAACTGAAGGTTACGGCTTTCTGGAAACACTCGATGGAAGAGAGATTTATTTCCATTCCAATAGCGTTGTAAACGACAGGTTCCAAAAACTTTCAGTCGGTACGGAAGTTACATACGTGGAAAGTATGGGAGAAGACGGACCGCAGGCCAGCACTGTAAAGATCAGAACCTAGTTAATAAAAGCTCTTAAAAAGTATTTGAATCCTGTGATGTCAAAGGAGGCATCGCAGGATTTTCATTTACGCACAAACTGATCGAAGACTGAAGCATACATACCTACTTGCCAAACCGACCGTGGTGCTGCTACTGCTGATACGCCA
>CAYTDR010000341.1:0-7733 GCA_964436185.1 uncultured Candidatus Obscuribacterales bacterium
CATCCAGCAATGTGCTTGATGCTTTCAGAAACTCTGTCAGACAAGGTCAAGTCGATATCGACGCCGCACCACTTCTCGCCAGAGACAATGTGGAACGGGTGAATTAGTGCATCGGCTATAAAGTTCGGGGGGAAACTCTGGCAGGCTACAAGGTCAAATGACAACGTCAAACTAACACAACAGCATCGTCATCTTCCAACTTGTTTATCGCTCGAAATTGTTCAAATCACAGTGTCCGCCCAGCTCTTGAAAACCGCGAACTAATATCCAAAACCAAAGATCAAAGCATTTATAACCTTTCCCATCGACGCGATCGGAAGAAACTCCCCCTTTTCGGTAGCCGATTCTATGCCGCCTCGACGATATCCCGCAATATCAAGGTTCCTGCTGAGCGGAACCCCACACAGCGCCTTATACCGAATTTACCGCTTGATAAGTAACATTGGCGGGCAAAGCTGGTCGCCCAACAGCATCAAACACTAAAAATCTGCAGTCGTTAGAATTGCCAATTATCTGCACATAACAAAGGAAGTAATGACTCTCGTTTCGTCGAAGACACCCATGATCACACAGCAACGGCTGCAGGAAACGCTCTGCGAGCTGGATATCAAAATACAGGAGCTGGGTCCGACAGATGCCGGCGTGCTTGCTTTGATCGAATACATTGCCAACCTCTATTACATTCTCGAGAACTACGAAGACGCCATCACCTTCTACGAAAAGGCGCTGGCCATCAAGCTCACCGCCTGCGATCATCTTCCCGAGTCCAGACAAAGCAAGCTCGAGTTAATCGACAACTTTCACAAGCTCGGTGTTCTCAATAGAACATTGGGCAAATTCGAAAACGCAGAGGATTTTTACTCCAAAGCCTATGAACTAACCCTCGATGTTTTCGGTCCGGAGCATCTCAGCACCGCCACGCAACTCAATTTCCTTGCTGGAATGTATTTCAGCTCTGCTCGATATGCAGAAGCGGAAAGCAAGTTAGGTCGCTCCCTGGAAATATACATGAAGCGTCTTGGCTCTCGACATTTATATACGTCGTTCTGCCACCTGGGGATGTCGCTGATTGTGCGCAAACAGGGACGAATTGAAGAAGCAGAGGATTCGTTCTCCCGCGCCGAAGCTGCCACCGAGGATAATACCGTTCTCGAATCTGCCGGCAGCGGAGACCTTACCGGCAGTCTCAATCTTATTTGTCAGATGTATATGAGACAAAAACGATTCGATGAAGCAGAGGTACTTTTCCGCCACATTCTTTTCACCGAGGCCAGAGATTTATGGCCCGACAATCCGGTAGTAGCTGATGGCTTTCACACATTGGCCGAGCTCTATCTGGCTCATAGACTGGATAAACAAGCAGCGGTACTGTTTCGTCAGGCGCTGGACATCTATACCGCCACTCTACCCGACAATCATGCAAAAATTGCTCGCACAGCTCACTGTCTGGCCCGCTTGTTGAAGCTTTTCAAAGAATATGACCTGGCGAAGTCACTCTACGAGCAAGTGATTACTATTAAGCGCCAGGAAAATCAGACCGACCAAACATCCCTGCAACGAGTGACTGACGAGTACATCTCGCTTCTCAAAGAGAAAACTCCCCAAGAAGACTGGGATGAGCGCATGACTCAAATACGAAACGAAATTCTTCTCAATCGCTATAGCGGGCCGTAAAACGTGAAATCCCTCACCAGTGTGATCGGCAAAATCATTTATTTGCGTGATAGTTATTTACAACTAGATCCATCAAAGTAGTAACAGGAAGCCAGGAGGAAGAACCAGCATGAAATTCCTTACCGATTGCCTAGATAGACTGAAAAAGTTGGTTGCGACGGGATCAGAGGATTCCGGCGTACATAGAATTGAATCAGCCAGAGTAACGTCGTCCAGGTTAAACGCGCTCAAAAGGATGCGTGCCAATTCCCCGACTACTCCTCAGTACAAACAGGACGAAGCCATCGAGAGTACACCTACCAAGAAAGGCAACGTCGATTTAGATTTCGGAATCGAAGTTCGAGGTCTATAGCTCAAAACGAGCAAACAAAATAACCGACTGAATCCGGTCCGGGGTTCTTAGCTTCGTGCAACGTTCCACGGGGGAGGAGTAGCTCGTCTCCTTCACCAACAGTATATTTCTCTCCTTCAATTGTGAGTTCGATCCTGCCAGCAAATACCACGATCACTTCACTGTGATCGTGGTAGTGCTTTTTATAGGTCGCACCCGGCGGATCTTGCCAGAAGAAAGTCGAGTAGCCGTCGCTCTCTAACTGCGCCTGCAATTCGGCACGAGACTTATATCCCGGATACCTGGCTTTTCGATAGACAACTCCACCCGAGACGGGCTTCATCGAAGCTAATCCTTCTTCGAAGTCTCAGCTTCCGGCTCAGCCGATGCTTTTACCGTTTCGTCGCCGTTGGGCTTGTCATTGTTATCCGTGGTGGTGACACTTGGCTTCGGAGTATGCTTCACCTTTGTGAAGACAATCTGTTCGCCTTCCAGGGTCGTGCCGATTGTGTCGCCCTCTTTGAACTTGCCCATCAAGACTTGCTCAGCTAGCGCATCTTCAAGCATCCGTTGAATTGCACGTCTCAATGGTCTGGCACCATATGTGGGATCATAGCCGGTCTTGGCGATCAGGTCCTTCGACTCGTCGGTAATGACAAGATCCATTCCCTGAGCCTTGATACGGCTTTGCAAATCAGCGGCCATGAGATCGACAATCTTGCGAATCTCTTCTTTCGTCAACTGCTGGAATACGATGATCTCATCGATTCTGTTCAAGAACTCCGGACGGAAGGACTTCTTCATTGCGTCCATCACTTTGCTCTTGATCTCTTTGTATCGTGCTTCATGCTCGCCGTCGGACGTATGCACCTGGAAACCCATCGACATCGAGGTCTTGGTGATGTGCTGCGCACCTGTGTTGGACGTCATGATGATGATTGTGTTTTTGAAGTCGACCGTACGACCCTTGCTGTCTGACAGACGTCCGTCATCGAGAATCTGGAGCAAGATGTTGAACACGTCAGGGTGAGCTTTTTCGATTTCATCGAACAAGACCACGCTGTAAGGTTTGCGTCGAACTTGCTCGGTGAGCTGTCCACCTTCCTGATAACCGACATAGCCGGGAGGCGAGCCGATCAACTTGGAAGTCGTGTGCTGTTCCATGAACTCCGACATGTCGACACGAATGAGATTCTCTTCGGAACCGAAGAAATATCCGGCCAATGCCTTCGCCAACTCTGTCTTACCCACACCGGTAGGTCCGGAGAAGATAAACGTACCGATTGGTCGGTTGGGGTTCTTCAGTCCCACACGAGCACGTCTGATTGCCTTGCAAACCGCATCGACTGCCTCGTTTTGCCCAATAACGCGTTGGTGCAGAACATCGGACATGTGCAGCAGCTTCTCGGACTCGGCTTCGGTCAGCTTGAGAAGCGGAATGCCTGTCCAGGCACTCACCACATACGCCACCTCTTCACTGGAGACGACTGGTTTTTCTTTCTCCTGCTTTTCTTTCCAAGCAGCCTGAATTTCTCGGATCTTCTCTTGCAGCCTGGTTTCTTGTTCTCTCAAGGAGGCAGCGTTTTCGAACTCCTGGTTGCGAATCGCCATCTCTTTGTCGCGTCTCACTTTGCGTAGCTCGCGCTCGACTTCTTGTCCCTCAGGAGGCAGCGAACTCGCTCTAAGCCTTACACGTGACGCGGCTTCGTCAACAAGATCGATCGCTTTGTCAGGAAGAAATCTGTCGGGAATGTATCGATCGGAGAGCTTGGCTGCACTTTCCAGAGCATCATCTCCAATCTGGAGTTTGTGGTGCTCTTCGTATTTGTGGCGAAGCCCTCTCAAAATCTCAATTGTCTCGTCCACGCTAGGCGGGTCGATGATGACCGGCTGGAATCTCCGCTCCAGTGCCGAGTCACGCTCGATATGCTTACGATACTCGTCCATCGTGGTGGCGCCGATACACTGCAGATCTCCGCGTGCCAGCGCCGGTTTCAAAATATTGGCGGCGTCTATGGCGCCTTCAGCAGCGCCAGCGCCGATCAAGGTATGGAGCTCATCGATTACGAGCATCACATTGCCTGAGCTGCGAATCTCATCCATGATCTTCTTCAGGCGTTCTTCGAACTCGCCTCTGTATTTGGTTCCTGCCACAAGGAGCCCGATGTCGAGCATGACAATCTTGCGATCGGCAAGAATTTCCGGGATGTCCGCGTTGGCGATTCTGGTTGCCAAACCTTCTGCAATGGCGGTCTTACCTACGCCTGGCTCGCCAATCAAGACCGGGTTGTTCTTGGTTCGGCGTCCCAATATCTGGATGACGCGCTCGATCTCCTTCTCGCGGCCCACGACTGGATCCAGTCTGTTTTCCTGGGCTGCTTGAGTGAGATCAAGACCGAACTCGTCAAGTGTCGGGGTTTTCGAGCGACCGCTCGGAGTGGTGGTGGATGAGCCTGCGGTGGTTGAGCCACTCTCTCCCAAGAGCCTGATGACATGGCTGCGAATCTTGGAAAGGTCTACACCGAGATTTTCCAACACTCGGGCAGCCACACCTTCGCCCTCTCGGATCAGCCCTAAGAGCAGGTGCTCGGTGCCGATATAGTTGTGGCCAAGCTGTCGTGCTTCTTCCCAGGACAGCTCCAACACACGCTTGGCACGTGGCGTAAAGGGAATCTCTACGGCAACGAAGCCGGATCCCCTGCCGATGATTTTCTCTACTTCTACGCGAGCATCCTTCAAATTCACTCCCATTGACTTAAGAGTCTTGGCTGCTACACCGGTGCCTTCACCGATGAGGCCGAGAAGAATTTGCTCAGTGCCCACAAAGTTGTGACCCAGTCGACGTGCTTCTTCCTGTGCGAGCATGATGACTTTGATCGCTTTTTCTGTGAACCGTTCAAACATTGCCGTTTTCCCTTCTGAGAGGAGCTGCCATTTTGCTTACATTCTAGCACTCGATTTTATCGATAGATCCTGACTGACTGCGGGGTTCGGAATATCATCAAAGGCAGTCCGCATCTGATTTCTGCTTGTCTCCTGCAATTCCTGAGCCGGATATCCGTCTCTTGCTCATTTTGCCGGTGTCAAAGAGGATGTCCCTCTGATTTTGGCAATATGCTTGACTTTACAGCGGTCGACAAGTGCTGCTGTCGGGCTGAGAAACCAAGCTGGGGTCGAAAACCTTCGAGCAATTCGAAATCTTGATCGCCATAATTTCATAAGGAATGATGACGAAAGATTCTTACAGAGCAACAAGCAGCGGCGCTTTGCGCCACTCCAAACGCTGCTTAGCATGCGTTTTCTCCGTGCATGCTCCAGTTGCGGGATAAGGTATACCTCGTCCCAACATCATGATTCTAGCACCAGTCAAGCGGGTGAACATCAAATTCTAGAGAAACAACGACAGACTAGGCTCGTTTTGCTCTACAGAGATTGTCTCCATTGCTCGTTTCCGATCACTGGATGCCAACAGCATCTGTCTACCTGGGTGCTCGACCTCGGTTCTGCCATCATTTCATTTAGCGCTCGGTTCCACGGTCGCCTTGTCTAGATCATCAAACACAATCTACATCCGATCAAACATCAAGGGCGCCCCGAGGGACGCCCTTTTCAAGATGTTTATAATGAGATTCACTAAGCGTGAACTTCGGTTCCTGTCGCTGCTTCTGCGAAGTCGCACACTTTATCTGAGCACTGCACCTGATCTCCACGCTTCAGGGTCTTGTAAATCAACAAGCTCTGGCATGTCGGACAAGTATTTTTGCCGCCCGGTCCACCCGACACAATCGGTGGGTACCAGTAAGCTGACGTGCACTGATTGACTGAGTAGTTGCTGCAACCGAAGAAGATTTTACCTCTGCGAGATTTCTTCTCGACGATCAAGCCGCCACACTCTTCTCTTGGACACTCGACACCCGTGGTCTTGAGAATCGGTCTCTTCTCTTCGCACTCTTCCGAGCTACAAGCCAGATAATCGCCATAACGTCCATAACGAACAACCATGGAAGTACCGCATGTATTGCACTTTTCTTCCGACGGTCTGTCGTCCGGTACAGGCTCCCCTTCCTTGGTGAGCGAGATCTTCGTCTTGCATTCAGGGAAACCGACACAGCCGAGGAACTGTCCATGCCTGGACGAACGAATGGCCATCTGTTTTCCACACTTCGGACACTCATGCTCGGAGAGAATAACAACTTTGTTGATCTGCTCTTCCGCTTTCTTGAGAGTCTCCTCGAACGGCTTGTAGAAGTCCTTGAGCATCTCATGCCAGTCGACCTTATCTTCTTCGATTTGGTCTAGCTTGGCTTCCATATCAGCGGTGAAGCTAACATCGACAATACTGCCGAAATGCTCAACAAGCACAAGATTGACGGCTTGTCCGAGTTCAGTAGGCATGAGCGTCTTTCCCTGACGCTCCACATACTTACGGTCGAAGATCGTCGCCACTGTTGCCGCATAGGTTGATGGTCTTCCAATTCCCAGCTCTTCAAGCGTTTTTACGAGCGAGGCTTCAGAATAACGCGGTGGTGGCTGAGTGAAGTGCTGATTGGAATCGACGTTCTTCAGCTTGAGATCATCGCCCTTTTTGAGTTCCGGGATGTTTTGCGCTTCGTCTTCAGGAGGAGGAGCATTCTCCGGGTCGTCATTGCTGTCGTCAGTGTTTCTCAGAGTGTCATAGACAATCGTGAATCCGGCGAATGTCTTTTCCGTCGCCGAGGCACGGAAAATCGCCTCACCACACTCGATTTCAACAGTTCTGGTAGCCAGTTTGGCGGACGCCATCTGGCTGGCCATAAATCTCTGCCAGATCAAGGTGTATAGCTTTTGCTGATCCTTGCTCAGATACTTGCGCACGGAGTCAGGGGTACGCTCAGGATAAGTCGGACGAATCGCTTCGTGAGCATCCTGTACCGACTTGGCGTTCTTACGCGAATAGACCCATGGTTTGGCTGGATAGAAGTCTTCGCCGAATTTCTCGACGATTACCTTCTTCGCCTCGTCTTGCGCCTGTTGTGCAACACGGGTGGAGTCAGTACGCATGTAGGTGATCAGACCGATTGGCCCTTCTGAGCCAAGCTCTACGCCTTCATACAACGACTGCGCTACCTTCATGGTTTTCTTCACAGGGAAACCAAGATGATTAGCGCCTTCCCGCTGCATTGTCGATGTGATAAACGGTGGTTGCGGTTTTCTCTGGCTTGTCTTCTCAGCCACGGACGAAACAGCAAACTCGGACTGCTCGACTGCACTGACTATGCTCTTTGCCTCTTCCTCGCTCTCGATAACCATGGTCTGAGCACCAGGCTTTTCAGAGGCAGCGATGACCCGTTTTTCCTTCCATTTATAGAGCGATGCTTTGAAGCTTGTTTTTGCTTTGGTTTTCGATAAATCCGTTTTGATCGACCAGTACTCTTTGGGGTCGAACGCTGTTATCTCTTGCTCTCTTTCGCAGATCAGCCTGAGTGCCACGGACTGCACGCGTCCGGCTGATTTGCTGCCGTTGACCTTTCTCCAGAGAAGCGGGCTGATCTTGTAACCCACCAGTCTGTCCAGCACTCTTCGTGCTTGCTGTGCGTCTACAAGCCGCTTATCGATACACCTGGGAGACTTCAGTGCTGCCAACACAGCATCCTTTGTAATCTCGTTGAACTCGATTCTATGCAGCTTCGATTCAGGCAGTTCCAGCAGTTCGGAAAGATGCCAGGCAATCGCTTCTCCTTCACGATCC
>CAYTDR010000342.1:0-7679 GCA_964436185.1 uncultured Candidatus Obscuribacterales bacterium
GGTTAATCTTGAGCACCAAAAAAGAGAGCCTGAATTGCAAAAGTCAACTTAATTACCTGTCCATCTGATAGATCTTTCCCACATATGTTGATTTTCAGTTGCTCCTTATAGATAAAACAACAAGTCCGGGACCATCGAACATCCAAGTAGGCAAGGAAATTCCGCCTGAAGACGCGAGGTTTGTCCAGCGCCCGTAAAGTGTGATGAGTGTGTGCCGATAGATTTTTCCCACGAGAATGGCCAGCTTCTTTCTATAGACGCTGACTGGCTCACTCAACTCTGTTGCCGGATGCAACTAATACCGCAACTGACACACCGATGCTCAATGACTGATCCAGGTCTCAATCGTTTTTTTCAGCTTTCTGAAGGACCGCCGAGACGATTTTATGTTGCTGTTTCGACACAGTTAATAATTGCCAACTCCCACTACATCGGCAGTTCGGCGATCGGATATATAGATTCTCTATTCATTGTGCATTCAATTGACCGTCTTGCATTAACGTTAGACGCTGCTTAAGATCGTAAGCATAGAAGTGGCAAGGTAGCAACGAGAGGATCGGATGGAACCGTTGGTTCTTCGATCATGGCTTGTGCTGGTGCGTGCTGTTCGTGCCCTGAAATAGCAGGCACCAGACTTCTACCTCGCTACAGATAATCACAAAGAGCAGTGTTGGTGCCACTCGCGGTGGAATGCGACTGCACATCAACACAAGGAGGAAAAATGACCAGTTACGACTATCTTTCTCTTGGCGAATCTTTTGAGGAAAGAGGCAAGTATCAAAAAGCTGAACGACTATATCTCAAAGCCTTAAAGCTCAAGTCGAAAGAAGTTGGAGAGCAGAGCACAGAACTAATTCCCTATCTATATAACCTCGGAATGATCCTGGCTGCCCTCGACAAACAGCGCGAATCGACACACATACTGGGAAGGCTAGTCACCCTGCTGGTAAGAGAGCATGGAGAAAATCACCCAGAAGTACTGGAAATCAGAGATGTTATCTATGACCTTCAAGCCGAGATGAATGATTTGCTCGTCTACGCATAGAGAGCCCGCCAAACTCCCCCAAAGAACTCGAGATAAGCCCAATGCTCAAAATCAAAGTCCGGCCTTTTGGGCCGGACTTTGAGCGTCTTCCTTTCTTTAACCTGTTAGGGTGCTTTGCTAAGCAGCCAAATAATTATCGAGAACTGAGAGGAGCGGTCCAAAACCCATTCGAATGTGCGCTCGCTTGATCGTCATTTCGACCAAGTTGTCTGATTCCACCCCAGAAGAGACCGACTCGATCGATTTGATCGTTTTGGTTAGCTTTGAGCCGGTCTCTTCTGTTTGTCTGCCATCGGAATCAAGAATAGTAAGTTGGGGGAGTTCGTAACTGTTGCTCTTTTCGGTCGTTTTGGTAAGTAGCATTTAGTTCGTCGCCTCGGAATCGCTTTCGATGCAATTAGTATCCGAAATTCGAGTTTCGCTTTAACCGTTGATCCTTGTAGAGCCGAAATCGCAAATCCGCTAATTGGTAATATCCCAAGTGCGTTTTTGCGCAAAACGACGTAGAGGATTAACGGTGCGCCTTTGTCGACCGGTCATATCGCAAAAGACGGTGGGGCGAGAGTACCCGAGCCACGCGGAACAGGCTCGCCCCTCGTTGATTCCAGCAAGGAAGAAAACTGGAGAGTCTTCTTCCTCCACGGCGAAAGCGAAATCGGCAGGGTCTTCTACCACCGCAGCGCTTGTCTTCGCTGCAAGCACAGACTATTTATTGGGATTCTAGATAAGGAGTAAGCGAGGGCTACCGCATTCACAGAAAGAGCGAACCGACACGGCGAGAAATTACTGCCGTTCGTTCATGTACCGACCGGGGTCATTGAGTCGAAGTATATCTATCCAATACACGCCTGATCTCAGCTTTTTCCTGTTCCACGATGTTTGAGGGAGAAAGGATAATCGCCTTCGCTCCAAACGACCTCACCCATTGTATAAACTCCATAGGCTGACTGAGACAGATGGAAAAATCCACACTTGCGGTTCCATCTTTGACTCGTGAAATCGTGGCTCTCGGATGGCGTTCCACAGCCTCCATTATGAATGGAGCCATTGTGCGATCGAACCGCACCACAATTGGTGGTTGACCATCGGATACCTTGAGCTCCCTGGTATTGAGCGGAAAGGACATTCCCCAACCACAACTCAGAAGGTAGTTGGCTTCTTTCAAGTTATCGGAGGCGGTGGGATTAACTATGGCTTCTTGTGCGAGACGGCATTTCGTTATCCGGTCGAGACGCCGAGGTCTGTAATTAGTCTCGTTGAGATCGCGCATAATGCAGTACCACCCACGCTCATGAAATACCATGAGAAGCGGAAAAGCGACTATCTGCTCATCCTTGCCCACTCGAGGAGTGTTGTATGTCATAGACACAGCGCGCGATTGCCTGATGGCGTTCTGAAGCAGCTTATGTTTGTCACGCTCATCAGCTTGTTTGTTGAGGATATTTCTTTGGCGAACGGTCCTCGTTTGAACATAAGCTTTGTCTGTCGTAGACCGGTTGATCAAGGTCATAAGCCGGGTCATTACCACCTCAGCCTCCGGGTCGCTCATCCTCACACTGAGAACTTGCAGCGCATCAAGAACCAGTTCCAGCTCAGAGCGAGACAGAGTGACTATATCTTCGAGGACATATCCCTTTCTCAACCGTTCAGTTTCAGGCAGCAGTTGGTATTCGTGTTTGAGAGAGGCGATGTCTTTAGCCAGCGTTCGCTCTGTTATTTCGATCTCGAACTCGGGCAGCCGCTTGTGAACTTGTGTCAGTGTGATACCGGGGTTGTTTGCAATTATTTTGATTAGAGTGGAAAGCCTGTGAATCCTCTCCGTCATAATCTACTCCCTCACAAAGACCCAAACGAGCGAACTTTCGCGGTTAAGCCTATCACGATGGAGTGATTTCCGAACATGTCGTTAAAGTGCGAAGTTGGTTAGCATGTCTCCTATCGAGACCTGCTAACCAGCTCCTTCTTGGGCAAACTTATGGAGCATTGGCAATCGGATTTCCGCTGTATATCCGTTCAAACGTATTTATATCGCGGGCCGTCAGGTCGGTTTGATAAGGCGACGTGGCAAAGTACATGATGTCTTTTGGGTCTGGTGAATGACCTTGCAACCCAATTGCGTGACCTACTTCGTGCAGAGCAACTCTCTTCAGCTCCTCGTCGGTAAAGGGTCGTTCCCGGGCCAGAGTGGCGATCGAAATATTGGCTTTGACAATGTTTCCGACTCCCTGGTAGGGATTTCTTTTCGTCAAGGTTTGAGTGTTGCCGGTCTCCACACTGTGTCTCCCTTCTCTCAATCTCTCTGTCCAGGAGCAAGTAATGTCGGCTGCGCGAGGGTTTGTCACTAGATCAAAGCGAATTCTGCCTCCAGAAACTCGAGTCCATTCTTGCAACGCCTCGATGAACTTACCTCTATATGAATCCTGATATCCACCGACGCCCCGACCTGAATCTATGAACACGTTGAGAGGCATGTTATGCGGCTCCCAGGTCATAACGCCTTCTTGCGTCACTTCAGAGAAATAATCCGAACCGCCCAATGCCCCGCCTCGTCTGAATGACGGAGCCCTTGACGGAAATTGAGAATTGCCCGGCAGGTAAGCTGATTCCGGTACCATTTGCGGTGCGAAGTCGGCACCACCGGGCTGGCGGAACGCCCAGGGAGGAGGTGCTTGTGGAGGAACTCGGTTGACCCACCAGGATCTCCGAAAGTTCCGCCTGATTGGCGCACCCTGCCAGTTCATCGGCATTTGCTGCTGGGCGCCATACATCTCAGGCATGTGCCCCGAGCACTGAGCGTCAACAGCGGATGTATAGAGAATGTTGGAAATTAGCGCGAATGTCAGCGACCAGAGACACCGTTTAAGGGCAACCATCAAGTCCTCCACAGAAGAAACAGGAGTGTATGTCGGAGAAATTTCCGGCTCGGTTGAGCCGGAATTCAGAGGTTTAGAGAAGGAACGAGAATTGAAGGAACAGGGTTCGAGGTTAGACGGTGTCCATCGAACTTAGTCGGAGTCTGATGTCTAACAGCTTGCAAGGAACATCGACTTAAGCCAATCAATGAAGTGTCAAAGGCATCAGACTCCGTGCTTAACTGAACAACTGATCAAGAAATCAACGAACAGATCCCTAGAAGTTGTTCAAAATCCGACCCAGTACACTGCTCACAGCACCGTTATTGAGCATCGGCATAGCCCCAGTCAACCCACTCAATGGGGAGTTAGAGAGAATATTGTTTGCATACGGATTCGAGTATTGGTTGGCGTACGGCATATTTCCCATATTTCCGGAATAACCGTATCCATATGGGTTGTTCACGAGAGTCGGGTTAACTGCGTAAGGGTTATTCATGTACGGGGCGGCGGCCAGACTGTTGGGGCATCCATTCAAGCCATTGAGACCGTTAAGATTGTTCAAACCGTTGCCGGCAAGAATGTTCGAGGCGTAGGGATTACCCAGCGAGTTGAAGGCATTGTTGTTAGCCATTCTCGCTGCACGCATTGCTCTCTTTCTCTGTTTTTTCATTGAGTTTTTAAGAGAGTTATTGTAGAGAGCGCTGGTTGAATAGTTTGGTGCATACATACCATTGCTCATCAGGTTGTTCCTATCACACGCCTGTGCATCACCGGGGAAGGTGAGCATTCCCGCCACACCAGCCAATAGCCCGACGATGAGAGCGATAGAAGATTTTCTTCGCATGTTCGTTCTCCGAAAAGAGGACAGGGGGACGATTCCTTTAGTGCTGAATTTTGCATCAAGAGAGGCAGACTCAGATTCAAGTAAAAATTTAGACGGCAGTCAGTTTTTGAAGTTCCTGAAAACCCCTAACAAATTCAAGAGCGCTTGCAGATGTTTACGATGATTCGTTGATCCTGGGATCAAGACAACTGTTAGAATTCCTCCATGATGGATTTCTCTTATTAATAGTTAGGACGGAAGGTTAGGCGGATGGCGGAAAAGAAAGCGAAGAAGGCAGCAAGCAAGTCCAGCCCTGGCAACAAAAAGAAGGGCGAGAAAACGACTAAGTCTTCTGATTCGGCCAAGGCGACAAAGGCAATCACATCATCTCCGAGACCGAAAACAGCCGAAATCCCGGCAAAGGATGAAGCAACTTTTGCCGATGAGGAGTTCCCGAATCTTCCCAATAGCGTGGACAGGAAATATCATCCATATATAGCTTCAGTTCTCAACCACCCAATCAGACAGTTTCAGAAATCCACCGTCGACGATTTCGTCAGATCGATAGAGACCGAGGGCTTCCCTGAAGCCATCGCTCAAGCGATCGATTGTCGCGATTACGTGAAGGGCAATGCCTGGGAAAAGAGCCGGCTTGACATAATGGATCAGATTTTGCCGACCGGCAGGAATTTGACCGAAATTCTCACCGACGCAGTGGCGCTTGATTCCACCCTGGCCGTCAAATGGTTTGCTGAAGCCAGCGGCAACCCTAAAGAGATTTCTAAGACGCTTGTCCCGATGCTGAAGAGCGATAAAGATAAGAACAGATGGTGGGCCGCCATCCATCTCAGCCGTTCCGCCCCCGAGACCGAGGGCTTGCTGGATGTTTTGCTCGAGGCGCTGAGAGCCGATTGGATTGCCGCCAAACTGGATCATTCCTCGTCGGGAATGACAGGCAAAGGTGAAGCCGCCAGAGCCCTTGCCAGACTCAATAAACTGGCCAAAGGGGCAGGTGAGTCTCTGGAACGAGAACTGAATCGCGAAGAGATCGATGCGGCGGATGCAGCCGAGATTTCAGGAGCGCTCTATCACTTGACCGGCGACCTCGAGAAAACTCTCGATCATGTGACCAGAATTGCCGAACGTATATTGATTGAGAAGCGCGGGACCAGTCTTCACGGTGGAGACAGGGACTTGCTTAAAACCCTTGACAGACTGATTTCAAAATGGAAATCATCAGATAAGAAGGACAAATCGAACAAACTCGACAAGCGTGTCGAATTGCTTGAAAGCGAAATTCGCTACCATCTCTATTAGTCAATTCGTTCATTGAACCTGAGTGCAACAGAATGGAAAGCAGAGAATTTGGCAAAACCGGGAGAACTGTTCCGATAATCGGACAGGGCACGTGGCAGATGCCGGAGATAGGCAAGAAGCGTGCTGCTGCGATTGAGGCAATCAGGTGTGGTATTGAAAGTGGTGCCACCCACATCGACACGGCCGAGATGTATGGGGATGCGGAGCTGCTGATTGCAGAGGCGATCAAGGATATCGATCGCGATAGTCTGTTCATCGTCAGCAAAGTCTTGCCCTCCAATGGTTCTTATACGAAAGTCATCGATGCTTGCGAGAAATCGCTTAAGCGGCTGAAACTCGAGTATTTGGATTGCTATCTATTGCACTGGCGAGGCCCGACTCCACTTTCGGAGACGCTGGCTGCTTTCGAAAAACTTGAAAGAGAAGGCAAAATACGGTCCTTCGGCGTAAGCAACTTCGACGTCGACGATCTTGAAGAAGCGATCGAATGTCTGACGGTAGGAAAAATTTCTTGCAATCAGGTTCTATACAATCTTGAGCATCGCGGAATAGAAAGACGACTGATCCCCTTTTGCCAACAACATTCTATTTCAGTGGTCGGCTACACTCCCTTCGGTTTCGTACCGGCTGCCAATTCAACCGCTCACGAGTCGTTGAATAGTATCGCTGATAAACATGATGCCACCATACGGCAGGTCATACTGTCATTTCTTACTCGTCTTCCGAACCTGTTCACCATTCCTAAGGCATCGAAGATAGCTCATCAACAAGAGAATGTGGGAGCAGGCGAAATCGTCCTTGACGAGAAGGACATAGAGTTGCTGAATCATAATTTTCCCGTGCCGGATCGGGATGTGCCTCTAGCAATGATTTAGTATCCACCAAGCTTCAAGTCTCATCAGAAACTTTCCACAGTCGCGAAACTGTTTGTCACTTCGTCCTCGTGCCAAACGACTTTTGCACAGTGATATCGTCTGAAACCAACGACGAACACAACCAGGAGTTCCAAATTGAAACGAAGAATTGCCGCAGCATTAATGACTCTCTGTTTTTCAACCAGTTCATTACCACCAGATTGACGAGCACGTGTAAGAATTGCGTGTGATAGCCTCGAAAAACGCGGTACTGGCTGAAGATAAATATTCGTAACCCGGCCAACGTCACAACTCGGCCAATCTCTGGTATAACCTGGATACTCAGCGAGTGAGAAATTCCGGTGGGCTTTCATTCAAAAGGACCCAGAGATGCGCCTCGGACTGTTCGTCAATGATGTAAAGACGGAAGAAGTCACATACACAACCAACCGCATGGCAATGACAGCCATTAATCGAGGTCACGAGGCCTGGGTTATTAGTGCTGACGACTTCATCTATGACACGGACGATCGAATCAAAGCGATCGCCAGGCACGCACCCAAACCGAAGTACAAAAGCTCGGCCACTTACCTGGCTGATGTGCAGGGGCCAAAAGCCAAAGTGGAGGAGATTACTGTCGACGACCTCGACGTGTTGTTCCTCCGAGCCGATCCGTCCAAGGATACGGGGTCGCGACATTGGGCGCAGGGCGTAGGTGTTGACTTCGGTCGTGTGGCTTTGAAACACGGCGTGATCGTGTTAAACGATCCCAACGGTCTTGCCAA
>CAYTDR010000343.1:0-3508 GCA_964436185.1 uncultured Candidatus Obscuribacterales bacterium
TTTGCTTGTCGGCGCAGCGTCTGCATCCAATCAGCAAAACCCCGCTGGCTATTCGCAGATAGCTGCAGACTCACCGCAGACCGAGGTGCTGTCCACGTACATCGACTCTCTCACACAGTTTCACGAACAGATGACTAGCATGCAAAGCAAAGTCTTGATTGCTTATTTGGCAGGCGAAGAAGACTATTAATCGGTCATCGCCGAACGGAAGAAACAGGCTATTCATCACGTTCTTTGTATTGATAGCCACTCACTTACTCAGGCGTGCCTTTAAAAAGCGATCAACGCGTATCCAGTTCTCGTTACCAGAACTGAGTTCAAACTATCACTTGGTGGATAATAATTTGGCTCGCTGGAGCTCCATCATTTCAGACGTCTCTTTAGGAACCTTGATTCCATCGGACAATTTGTAGGCCCTCTGATTCCACTCGAGTGCTTTGGACCTGTCCGTCCCTGTCTGCATGCCGCCTAAAGTCAGACATACATTAATCTGGACAACAACCTGGTCATCGGCAAGGGGTAACTTCTGAAGAATCTCGAAAATCTCCTGATACTCCTTCTTTGCGCGTTCCGGCTTCCCAGATTGTCTCAGCAAATCTGCTACCAAAATGCGAGCGAAGGCAGCGTTTATCGACCGACGTCCGTGGAATTTTTCAAAGATCCGCAGGCGCTCGCGATACATCTCCAATGCCACGTCTTCTTCTCCAAGTCTGACTAAGACCGGTCCTAAACACCTGTTCACCTCCGCATATTCCCCAGACATTTTCCCATAATGAGACTCCACATCACGGCGCAGGCGCATATAGTACCGCTTGGCGGCGACATCGTTACCGGTATCGGTGTAGAATTCGCACAGCTTTTTAAGAGTCCAGATTTCCAATAATAGTTCGTTTGGCCCAATCAATTTCAGCGCGGTTAAGTACAACTTCTCCGCCAGCTTGGTTTCAGACTTACTCTTCGCTTCATCGCCTCGACCGACAAGCCGGATTAGCACTTCGCTGCCGCGAGGCTCATAACGATCTGTGAGCAATTTCCGGCATTTCATATACATGCGGATAACAGCAGTATTATCACTACCAGCTAGCAGTTTCGCGGTTGCCTGGTTAAATAATTGCGCCTCAATGCTGTCGAAAGGAGTTAAATTCAGAGCTGGATTGTCTTTACGAACTTTGTCAATCTCTTTTGCGGTTAATTCTCTGCACTCGGCGATGCCGATTGAATCCAGGTGGCGCAGTCGGGACAATGTGACTAAATCATTGCGGTTCACCGACGTACTGCCTAACCATACTCCACGAAGACTACTCGATAGTTTGGCAATGGCTGGAACCCAATCATGCTCGAATCGAGTCGTGGTCAAATTTAGATATTGTAAAGTCTTGAGCCTGGAAAGTTTCTCTAGTCCGGCTTTTGTGATGGACGTGCCTTTGAGATTAAGATCGTTGATGGGCAGATTGAGAATATGATCGAGAGCATCGTCATTGACTCCGGTTTTTGATAAATTCAAAAGCTGCAAGGATGTAAGACGTTCCGCACCAGCCAGGGTTTGAACGTCCGTTCCAGACAGTTCCAACCTTGTGAGATCCTTGATCTTAGCAAGATGATTGAATGACAAATCTGTGTTGCTCGAGTTATCGAGCGAAACAAAGTCAATTTTAGGCAGGTTTGGTCTCGACAGGACCCGTTCAAGCATAGCATCATCGCAAACACCTCTAATAACTAGCTTGGTCCCTGTTATGAATTTCGAAGGATCATCGTCCTCATGATTCTTGATTTCCTGCTTGGTGATCAAGAGATTCGAGTGAATCAACTTCGCGCTTTTTGCTGTCCTTTTCAAACCTCCAAAAGCGCATAGAATCGCCAACACAGCAATCGCCGCCAGAAGCAACAACACTACTGGTAGTGCCCATCGTCGCCGTCCATCGGATTTAACCCCATTATGCAAAACGCCCCCAGACCTGCTCAGACCGGACGAGGAGTTCTCATCGAATCCATAACCTGTGGATTCCAGCGAATCAAGTAGAGGCAATACTTCCATCGTCAAGTCGGGTCGCAGATCCGGACTCTTCGCAAGAAGTCTGGAAATCAATGATATCAATTGCGGTGGCAGGTGCTGGTCTCCGTTGAGTCTCTCAATTTCCTCGGGTTGTTTGTGTTGATGCTGTATCAGAGTCTCCATAGCCGAGTCACCGATGAAGGGGGGCTGACCTGCAAGACATTCATACATGACACAACCAAGTGCATAGGCATCCGACTTAGATGTGACCTGTTGTCCGCTGCACTGTTCAGGACTCATGTAGAGCGGGCTGCCGACCATGTCTCCAGTTGGCGTGAGCCGTGCGTCCTCAGTCGATATATCGAGTCTCTTCGCCGCTCCGAAGTCGAGAATCTTGAGGTCTAGTGTTCCTTGAGCAAGTACGATGTTCTCGGGCTTTATGTCCCGATGAACTATTTCGTGACTGTGAGCACAGGCCAACCCTATGCATACCTGTTTAAAAACCTCGGTGAAGACTGGGAGTGAGAGCGTCTTCTCGGTATCAAGAAGTTTCCTGAGAGACTGTCCCTCGACGTACTCCATCGAGATGTAGGGAACAGAATCAGAGATTCCGAAATCATAAATAGCCGCTATGTTGGGATGTGAGAGCTTGCTGGCGATGCGAGCTTCGCTTTGAAAACGCATGAGGCTTCTCTTGTCCTCGAAAGAGAATCGTGCCAGAACCTTGAGAGCAATGACGTTGTCGAGGACAAGATCTCTCGCCTTATATACATGACCTTTGCCGCCAATTCCGATCAATTCCAGGATTTCGAACCTGCCGAACATCACAGCTCCTGGTGTGAAGAACGACGGTCCTGAACTGGGATGAACATCTGACACGGCTCAAGACTCACTCTATCCGGATGGACTTGTACTAATGTTCCCTGTTCATGATATGTTCAACGCGACAAGGAAACGAAGGAACGCAAATCCCACAGCACTCAGAACGATGCTTGGCCCGCCTGAGCTACCGAACCAATGTGCCACCCAATTCATCGATGTCCTCTTCGAGAGCTTGAAGCGCAACATTGCCGTTTGATGTCCGGTTCTCTATCCATTCGCCGAGCGCATCAATGACTTTGGACCTCATGTAAGATGTTTCGAGCTGCAAATGTCCAAACGGTCCCATCCAGGCAAGCGTTTGATTGCTTGAATCCATATTTGCCATCAACGTTGTCACTGCCTTCGGTGACACGCACTTATCGCCGCCACCCTGAAGGATCAAGACAGGAACATTCTCAGCAACGTTCTTTCCATAGTGGGCCGTCTTCTCGACGAACGCATCAGTGGCAAGCAAATCCTTCAAATTTATCTCCTTCAAAATCAAAGGATCATCCATCATCTCCTGAGAAACCTCCTTGCGAGTGGATACCAGGTGGTTGATGAATTGCTTGAGACTGACTTTATGGTTCTTCTTGAGAAGAGCCATGAAGCCCGATTCAATGTCAGAAGCTGATGCATACATCGCGGGATTGA
>CAYTDR010000343.1:3518-7677 GCA_964436185.1 uncultured Candidatus Obscuribacterales bacterium
CGGGTGCCGAGAGAACCATTCCATCAACAAGATCTTTGTGATCTCCGGCAAGACGCAAACAAAAAGTACATCCAAGACTCTCGCCCATCGCAATTATTGGAACGTTCGGATACTTCTGCCGAATCATCTCGGCGAGTTTGACTATGTCCTCATAGCTCTTCTTATGATTGATATGCCTTTTATTGTCCTTAGGCGTGCTGAACTTGTCGGCGTCTTCCCCAAAAAAACAACGACCGAAACCGCGCATATCGAGCGCTACAAAGCCATACCCGCTAACAGCGAGCGTTCTTGCCAGAATTCGATAACGTCTGCCGTGCAAAGTCAAACCGTGAATACCGAGCACAATCGCCTTGGGCGACCCTCCCGTACACATCCACTCATAAGTTGGAATGTTGAGCACCTGCGTATACTCACCATCTTCAGTGTACTTGTACTTGGAGGCTAATTCGGGGCTGATGGACTCGTTGAGTTGACTCGGAATGGTCACCTCACCGGCAGACACCGGAGCGACGAACATTGACGAGAGAAGAGCCGCAGCGGCAACGATAGTCTGGATCTTTGTCATTATTAGTCTTCAAGTTCTGAAAGGGTCATATTTGATTATCTACACTAAGCAAAAAGTTTTTCTTCGCTTGACAAGCGATAAACGGCGGGAAACCGCGAAACAGCCAGCCAGGTGAGGACGATGTACCGAGCTACTTGACTAGACGGGTCCAGTCCAAAATGTTCGCACATCGATCGAACTCTTAATGAAGTCAGCCGTAGACTCACTGTTTGTCGGCTTGTTTCGAGTGTTGAGAAACCAGTCGACGAAACTCCGTACTAACCTGCTCGTATTCAGCGGCGAGCCTATCCATGTCGTCAGACGTGAACTCCCTTACGTTATGCTCCTTCATCTCCTCTTTCAGTTTCAGGATTCGGCTCAGCGATCGACGTAGTTTTGCTGCCTCCTTCCTTGAAAGCTGCTTGGATTTGCGAGCGTCGCCAATCGCCTTCGTCAATTCGTCATGCCGGTTCCAAGGACTGGCATAGCAAGGGCATGCGATAAACAACAACGCCAGAATAATTATCGCTTTAATCAATTCAGATCTCCCGTCACGCCGGCTCCATCCCACCAGCCATTCTATCGAGTTTATCCGCGGTTGCCTGCATAATCGGCAGTGCGAAGTCGACCAACTCGCGGGCCGGCAGCAGGAAACTGGAGGCACCTCCAATTTTTCCGGCACCACATGCCCCAGACGATTCTATGAAGCGGTCCACGATATGAGCAAAGAAACCATCAGACCAGTCGCGAATGCCTCTAGAACTATCATACTCGACCACGTCCACCCAGTTCCTGCGTCCATCTTCCAGCAATGGAACTTTAATATGAACCATTTGCTTATCAGGCAAGTCCACGATAGCCTCGGCGAAATGCAATAAGGTGACATTATCATGGTCCGAACCTACCAAGAGCAGCTTGCCCGAAATCTGACAGAGTTTGTCCAGCGGCGAACCCTCACCCAGCCCTTCGTTGACTGGATGATCGGCAGTGAGCCAAACTGCTTTTTCGCCGATAGCCGTCATCCGAGCACTGACACTGCGACTGGACATCGCCTCAGGACGGCTTCTGAAGAACTCCGCCAGAACTCCGAAATCTCGACTGGCCCGTGATGTATCAGGATCGAACGCAGGGCAATGTTCGAGAAGGAACTGCTCATCCTCCAGCGAAAAAACACCACGTCCGACATCATCAAATGGTGCTTCGCAACCGGAATAAACCATCATCGTTCCAGTTGTCCCGACAGCATCAAGAATTGCATCAATTAAGACATCCGGACCGCCGAGGATCGCACCGACAGCGCGCATGGAAGCATGCACCATCACGACATCTCCAGGCACGAGACCGACGAGTTTGCATTGCTCACGCAACTGAGCTCTAGATATTTTCGGACAGGCTACTGTATTCGTCACTTGTTTCACCCATTCTAAACAATCAGACAATTATAGCTTGTTCGATACTTCAAGAGCGATGAGACGTTTTGACACTAAATATAGTGCGCACCTTGCAAGTGCTGAGGCCTGCTAATCGCGAGAAACTCGCAACATTCAAGGTACGAATAGATCAGATCAGTTGGCCAGTCGATCGTCACGAAATTCGACTGAAAACAATTGGCATGACTCGATTTTCACCGGCAATTGACTAGGTTCCAGCATTGAAGGGAATATACAAGGAGTCCGCCAGAGAGCATCGCCAATGGCCCCGCAGAGCCGTCAGAACCGATCTAATACACGCAACGAGCCGGACAGTCCTATCGGCTCTCAACCAGCGAATGACACACTTTCAGGCGCTCCATCCTTCTGTGCCACCTGCAGCAAGCAGGTTTACGATAAAGGTTCGTTTACCGCCTGGTTGTTCCAATCTACCAGTTGCGAATGTGCATCCGGAGGTGCATCTCCCAGAGTCGATCTCTCTTTACCAACTAGTTCAAAGACGGTTCGAACCAAACCGTCTGATGTAAACCTGGGCCATCGCTTTGAGGTTCTCGAAGAGATCGGCGACGGCGGCATGGGGATCGTTTACAAGGCAAAGGACACGCAATCAGGAGATGTGCTGGCGATAAAGCTGCTGAAAGACGACGTGGCAAAAGAAGAGCTGGCGGTCAAGCGTCTGAAGAAGGAAGCGCTTGTCACTTCAGGCTTATCGCACAAGAATCTGATCTCGGTCCATGGATACAGCGAAACTCCCGATGGTGAGCCTTACCTGGTGATGGAGTACATCGATGGTCACAGTCTTGCAGATCTGATTGCAGTGCGCGGGCGTCTAGATCTGCCCGAAGCGCTGGAAATCGGGTTGCAGATCTGTCAGGGGATATCGCACGCGCATAGGCAGCACGTGCTCCACAGAGATCTAAAACCGAGCAACGTTCTCATTGCCAAATCCTCGGCTGGCAGAGACCATATAAAAATTGCTGATTTCGGTTTGACAAAATCATGGGGAGCCGTTGACAAAGAAACTAAGCTGACTCGAACTGGGGAAGTCTGCGGCAGCCCTCTCTATATGAGTCCGGAGCAATGTCAGGGTGAGGAAACTGATACCACGACCGATATCTATTCAATCGGCTGCATTCTGTTTGAGATGTTGACAGGTCGTCCGCCTTTTGAGGCGGAGAACTCTGTCAAGGTTATTGTTCAGCATGTTACGGCCGATCGTGAACAACTAGTGCCGATTTTGGAACAATATGACGTACCGGCGAGGTTGATAGATGTAATTATCACGGGATGTCTGAACCGGGATAAGATGCAGCGCTTCCAGCGCGTTGAGGAACTCTCACAGGCTCTTTGGGAAACTGCGGCAAATCAAGCAGAAGAGCAGCCACTACAGTCGGTATCGGCGAAACAAAAAAGACCGTGGCTCGCAATTGGTGTACTAACTGTCGTGGGACTCGTCGGCACCACAGTCATTGTCTTGAACTATGTGAACTCTTCCGCCACCAGCTTAAATGGCAACGGAAGGATTTTAGATTCAATGTCGGGTCCATCTGTCATGAATGGAGCTGGCAGAGAGGTCGTGTCGACTCCACCTCTGGCAAACGGAACAAGCGGGGCGATGACCCCTGTACTGACTGACAGAAGTAGAGATGTTTCGACTCCTCCACCTTTCATGAACGGTCGTATGTCTCCACAAGCTTTCGGCAATGGCGGAAGTAGAGATGTGTCACCATCCTTCGGGAACAGCGGAAGTGGAAATGCTCCGCCACCATCTTTCGTGAACGACGGAAATAGAACTGTACCACCACCTTTCGAGAATGGCGGAAATAGAAATGTGCCACAACCTTTCATGAATAGCGGAAATAGAACCGCGCCGCCAACTCTAGCAAACGCAGGAAATAGAGACGCATTTGTTGCACCTGCACTCCCTGAGGTAAACGACAGAAGGAATGACGGTCCAGCAGTTCCTCAATCTGTCGACCATGGAGAAAATGCCGGTATTATATCCGACACCAGATCGTTGCCACAAATCCAGAACGAAACTGCCAGATCATTCAATATGCAGCACGTAGACGGTGCTTCATCCCCACAAAATGTTCAGGCAAATGCGATCCGACCTACCAGCACCAATTCGTCACAGCAAGCACCACATCCTCAGACAAGCGGAGGCTCGAGTCCCGCCCTCTTC
>CAYTDR010000344.1:0-7676 GCA_964436185.1 uncultured Candidatus Obscuribacterales bacterium
AACCATCGGCGAGCAACGAAAGTTCAACTACGCGCTGCGTCCGATGAGCAAAGACGAATTCGTGACAATGATGTGCGCCGATCTTCCTGAAGTTCCAGCATACTTCTCCTCCGCGGTGGAGAAGAACAAAGCCGGTGCAACCTCACTATCCGAGCTGGCCGAGCCGAAAGCCCTCACGCCCCAGGATGTCGAAGATGCCATCAAGCGCGGACAGATAGTCGTAGATGTACGCCCTGCCGCTCTATTCGGAGCCGGACACATTCCAGGTTCCATCAACATCGGTCTTGGCGGTCAGTTTGCCTCATGGGCAGGCAGCCTCATTCCTCTGGATGAACCGCTGATCCTGATTGCAGAAGACAAGGAATCAGTCGAAGAAGCAATTATGCGCCTGGCGAGAGCGGGCCATGAGTCCGTCGAAGGATATCTCGAAGGCGGTATCTATTCATGGAACAAGGCGGGTCTGGAAACTGGCGAGACCCCACAAATAACCGTTTATCAACTCATGGAGAAAATGAAGAGCGGAGAAGACATGCAAATTGTCGATGTGCGCCGTCCGGGTGAATACGCCGCCGGTCATGTCCCAGGTGCCGTCAGCATTCCTCTTTCCACACTAAGAGACAACGTGCACAGAGTCGAGAAAGATCGAAGAACCATGGTGATTTGTGCTGGAGGATACCGCTCGAGCATCGCCACATGCATAATGCGCAAACATGGTGTCACCTACGTCAATAATATCATCGGCGGTACCGGAGCCTGGCGCAACGCTGGATTCGACGTCGAAGTTGCCGAGCCAGACAAAGCAACTTCCTGTTCGGCCTGAGTCCACAAGTAACCTTAATCATCAACACTGCGGTCGACTGACGTTCTATCAGCTGATAGGCAACAACGACTCAACATAGGTACCGTCCAGCATTTGTCAGCCGTGCGGCTGTAAAATCTTGAATAAACCTCTTGGATTATTAGTTCTGCATTTCAACTGGCGGCAGGAGCTTGAACCGATTCTTTTGTTCTTCCTTGCCTTGCCCGCTGAGAATGTCAGAAGAACGCCACGGGCTGAGAATTAATCGCATTCGATTTTCTCTAGTCGCTCTCGCCGGATTTTCGTTTGCCGTATAGAGCCAGAGACATTCCACGTATGGAATCACAACTATGTGGTACCGAATATGGTTCCCTCATCGAACCCGTAAGTATCGTATACGGTACCGCCATCAGACCATAAATTATTGGATCAACTTCGAAAGCTAATATCGCTGGTGATACTGGAAGAATTTGCGCACAACACATAAATTATCAATTTCGTAAATACACGAGGTAAACGAAACCCCTCGTGGTGATTCCACCACTTCGCTCAATGGCATTGTTGGAACTTATGCCAATATCCTCCTTGACTACGTCGACTCACACAAGCAGACTATGGTCAAAGTAAAAATTACTGGCGTTGAGGTGTCGATGTATTGTGCACCAGCAGAACTAAAACATGATCTAAATGAATACAAGGAACTTCACTACGGAAACTCTATAACGAAAATCGGGAAACACTGTCGCTGTCCATATGCATGCGACCACAGAGTGATTCTTGATTTGGCGAAGATATACACATCAGTTATCGGTTTCACCATCGTCTCCATCTTCGTTTGGGCTCCATTGTCTAAATTGATAAAGGGACCACCGTCACCGCAATTGGTTAGTTCATCGAATGCAGAGAATCCTGAAAATCAAAACAGCACCTCTGGAGGTGTGCTGAAGTCGTGCTCAGGGGCACCACAGACGGAGCGATCCATGCGTCGATCTAATAACTTTTCCTCTGGCAACGGAAGGGTGTTATCGACAAATGAGTATTACAAGCGCCCAACTCCAATGTTCTACACAGGAGTATCAGGTCCGGTTCGGACCGAGCGAATAGCGCCTGGTGGAGCATACGCTTACGGTGACGCATCCGACATTGCCGATTTAACCTGCGTTCCATCGCAGTTTGGAAAACCTAGAACCGAATATCAATAAATGCATCTCAATCAGAGCAAGGTCTCTTGCTCTCGATCAGTTCCGCCGAAGCCGTTCCGGCAAACGGCTTTCGGCGGTAGAGCTGCATCACCACAATCAGTCCGCTCAGAGTCTGGTCGGTCAACGGCACGTGAGTCCCTCAAGAAACCCTACAATCGAGACACAGACAGGCTTATGCAGTTCTCGTGACAATTGCATAAAGCGACCGCGCAACCTCCACTTGAAAACAATCGGCGTCCAACTTTATATAGTTCGTATCCGAACGCGCTGATGTTTCAAATCATAAATGCGAAAGCAAGTTTCCGAACATGCCGAATATTGCCGAGCCAATCGGGTCTTACGATCGCCAATCTTTTTGGATCGAGGCACGGCTGCCGATTGTAAGAGATCGGGGCTAATAGTCAAGAAGTTGACTGAACGCGGAGGCTCGATACAATATCCAGGTTGCAATCGACGCAGTTCGCTGGGTGGTGAGCTTGATTCAGCCTTTTATTTCAGCTGTAAAATCGATTTGGAAATTCTGTGAATGGTTCATGGGCCAAATGCCGGAAAGTATACAGATTTCCTTGTATGTATTGCTCGGCGGTCTACTCATTATTGGATCCATGTGCTTCCTGGGCTCCCTTCCTCACTTTCCCAGTGAGCCCGTGCAACACCATGCGCAGTATCAGCAGATAACTGCCCCGGAACAGCCACAAAGAGCTGTTCAAGATGTTCCTGCTGAAAATTTTCAGTATGGGCAGTATCAAAGCCATCTGGCGGCAAGCTCTAGCCACCAGTCCCAAGCCCACTACCAAGCCCAATACCAAGCCCAGAGCGGCGAATGGGGCAGAGTTGTGGACAATCGCTTCGGACGACCGGACGGAGAAGAAAATCAACTTCAATCGTGGCTCCATCACTTCAGCAGCGGTGCTGCCGGCGCGGCTTCTCACTAACGTTGCGTGAAAGCCCAAAGTTCGACCGTGCGGTTCAGCTAAGACGGTGGATTGAGCGCACGCCCATCCGGTATCGTGGCGAGTTCAACCGTTCCTCCGGCCTATTTCAAGTTCGCCGCAGTATACTGGTAAGCAATCGGCGGGAACAAGGTCAAGTGATCAGTCGACTCACTGTATTCCAAAAAATATTCGCACTAGTGATTGTGCCACTTCTCTTCGAGTGCGTTTTTGTTTCCATGCTCTACGTCATGCAACAAGAATCGACCCAGCTTGTAGAGCATGAGCGGCGCTCACGACGGTTCATCCACCAACTGGAAAAGATTTCCCTGGCGTGCGTGGAAGCAACCAGGACCACTGTTCTATATGGATTTACTCGGGGAGAGGATCCAAAATCTGTCGAAAAAATGGAATCGCTGCAAAAGGAAATTGCTGCCGAGCTCACTCGCTTGAAACCAGCCGCGAGATTGGCTGGTGCTGACATGAAGACAGTCGACAACGTAGTAAAGGAAATGACTGTTTCTCTCGAAAGGCTGATCGCAGCCCAGAAAGCAATAGACAATCGCGACCTGTCTGTATTTTCTCTCAACAGTAACTTCATGAGAGGAGACGCCTATAGGCGCGTCCCGGCTTTAATGAGTGAATTGACCGGACTCAACAAACAACAAATGATCAAGACTCACGCTATCCAACAGAAGCAGACAGCACTTTCACAACGTATTACGATTTGGCTTATGGGTGGGTTGATCGCGAACCTGTTGATCGTTGTCTTTATGGCTGTATTGATAGTGCGAAACATTACCAGCAGGCTGAATACGATTACAACGAACACCAAGCTGTTCGCCCAGAGAAAGCTGCTCAAGCCGGAGCTTGATGGTACGGACGAAATAGCTCAACTCGATCAATTCTTTCACCACATGGTTGACGATCTGCTTTTGGCTGAAGCCAGGGAACAAGCATTCGTAGATCAAAGCGCAGACGTCATTTTCTCGCTCGATGACAATCTGAAAATTTCGAGGATCAATGATGCTGCAAACGAACAATGGGAATTGAAGACCCTCCGTGCAAGCGATCTTAATTTCATCGATTTACTAGTGTCTGAAGATAAAGGCAAGGCGCAGGCGCTGCTTAACGGCCTTGCGAACGCCGAGAGTTCATCAGCCAAGCAGGCGATCGGTGAGAAAATGAGAATAGCGATGTCGAATGGAGAATATCGCTGGATCAGTTGCTCTTTCTCCTGGTCTTCGCAGTACAAAATGTATTTCTGTGTTTCGCACGACATTCAGAAAGAAATGCAGCTTGAACAGTTGAAGAAAGACTTTCTGCATATGATGAGCCACGATGTGAGGACGCCACTTGCAGCAGTGGCGGCGTATCTAGAAGCTTTAGGTACGACGAACATGTATGGAGAGATTAACGAAAAGGGCAGCAAGACCGGCAAAGTCATGATTGAAAACGTCCACCGTGTGGTGACTATGATTAACAGCATGCTGGACGCGGAAAAGATTCAAGCGGGACGAATCGAGCTTGACCTGGAAGAGGTCGATCTGGCGAAACTCGCTCAGTCAGCTACTGAGTCTCTTTCAATGTTGGCCCAGGGTAAATCGATTGAAATCCGTACGGAACTGGAAAACGAGGTTCACGTGCAGGGAGACAAGTTCAGGCTTTATCAGGTGTTTCAAAATATAATCTCGAATGCGATCAAGTACTCTCCGAAAGGTGGACGAATCGACGTTTCAGTCATCAACGAAGATGAATATTCAGCGGTCCGGGTGCAAGATCAGGGGCCAGGAATCAGCAAAGCAGACGCAGCGAAAGTATTCGATAAATTCACTCAATTGAACGATTCATCGTCAGATAATCGCTCCAAAGGGTTCGGTCTCGGACTTTATATTTGCAAAACGATTGTCGAGGCACATGGAGGACAAATAGGCGTCGAGCAGAGCAACGGCTCAGGTTCGATTTTCTGGTTCAGGATACCTCTCATGTAGCTGCTTATCTACAGCGAAATAAGGGTACAAAGCAGTCAAGTTTTAGCCCAACAGGTCGACGTCCCCTTCTTCCTAATCTGGAGTCATTGCCACCGGGTCTTTCCTATGTCTCATCTTTTGCTTGTAGAAGACGACCAAGAGTATGCGGAAATTATTGGTGGTTGGCTTGAACAACAGAACCATACTATCGACACAGTGGAGTTGGCCGAGGATGGGCTCGAGCTGCTCGAGTTCAAAAGTTATGACGTCATCATTCTAGACTGGGAGCTCCCAGGAATGAGTGGCACAGAGTTTCTCAGAAAGATCAGAGACAAAGGCACGACGACACCTGTTATCATGCTGACAGGGCGAAGTTCAGTCGACGATAAAGAGACCGGTTTGGAAACAGGCGCCGATGATTACCTGACTAAGCCGTTCGAGCTCCGCGAGCTACAGGCTCGCATCAAAGCCCTGATGCGTCGTCCCACAGCGTTCATCAATCAAGTCGTTAAGGCAGGTCGATTAGAGTTGTTAGTCGAATCCGGCTCAGTTACCATCGACCAGAAGCCGATCGACCTGACGCGCAAGGAATTCGTTTTACTCGAGCTTTTTATGAGAAATCCGAACAGACTTTATTCGAACGACGCAATTATGGATTTCCTCTGGAAATACGACGAACAAGCGAGCGATGCTGCGGTTCGCATCATTGTTTCTCGCCTGCGGAAGAAGCTCAAGGAGAGCGGTTACTGCCCTGTCCGTACGGTCTACGGGCTAGGGTATAAGTTAGAGGATCCATTCGAGTCCAGCGATGCGTGAGTGTCGAAATTTGAATTTTTTTGTCTATATCTTCCTAACCAGGCGTGGTATCGAATATGGTTCGCACCAATCTAAGATATAGAACATATTTAAATGTGACCTTTCTATACATGGTTTCCAATCACCTTCGACAATCCACACGGATGAACATATCTCGAGGAATAAAGCGTCTCCATGAATAGAAGATTTAGATCAATCATGTCTCTAACCTTGATGTTTTGCGCGCTTACCTGCGCATTAGCGCCTCCTCTCTGCGCGAAGGAAAAACGAGCTGCCAAGCCGGCTTCCGTCGGTCAACGTATTCTTGACTTTCCAAATAACCCTTCAGCCCTTGCAGACATCTATGTTGCACCTTCAAGCGACCCGATTGTAATGCCGACTTTTCGATTCCTCGCGCAGACGAAGGGAAGGATCGTGGTTCCATCTCATGCATGCTTGTGCCTGAAGTACACGGGCTCTAAGCCGAAAGAATTGACGGAAATGCTTCGGACCCTGAAACCGGATAGCCTGATGCGAATGGATCTGAAATCTCAGCCGCTCGTTACCGGAGAAGTCGAAGCCATTGCAGCTTTAACAGGGCTGCGACAACTTGATCTGCAAGATACCACCCTGACAGACGACGAAGCCAAACATCTTTCGAAACTGACCAATCTGACCTTCATAGCAGTGAATAAAACCAGGGTCGCAGACGAAGTTCTAAAATCTGCATCGCATATGCCGAAGCTAGTCTACTTAAGCGCAGAATACACGAATGTTTCTGATAAAGGCATAGTGCATCTGGTCAAGCTGCCTTTAGAGACCCTGAGACTCGGATACACCAAAGCTGGTGACAAAAGCCTGGAAGAGATCTCCAAACTCAAGAAACTACGAATACTTGCCTTTAGCGGCAACAAGGTGTCTGTTCCGGCGCTGGAGAAGCTGAGTAAACTTCAAGCTTTGCGCGACTTTCGCTTGTGCGATCTTAAAGCACCGCTCCGCAAGGATGAGCTGATAACAATCGGTAAATTGGGAACTCTCGACCGTCTAACTCTCAGTGGAAGCAAGATAGTGGTTGATTCGCTGGACTGTCTCAAATCACTCAAGCGCCTGAGCATCCTCGAACTGTCAGCATGCAGCCTCAACGACAAGCAGTTAAAGGGTGGATTCGACAGCCTAGGAAAAACTCTCGGGTCTCTCGACCTGTCCTCCAATGAAATTACGGACGTGACGATAATGAGGCTGCCGATCATGCCTGAGCTGCGACAAATCGATTTAAGCAAGACCCGCGTGACCGAATTTGGACTGAGATACCTGAAGAAGCAGCCCAAGCTGGAGTTAGTCAAAATGGACTTCACCGCCCTTGGTGACACCGCAGTGCCAGTAATCGAGTCATTCGGTCCACAAGTTAAATTCTCCATCCAAACCACAAAAATCACTGCGAACAATCTCGCACGGTTAGAGAAAGTGAACCGGCTAGTCAAAGCAACAATATTTTAGCCTTCCCAGCCCCGGCTGACAGGTTGTTCCGGATAATCGACTTGCAAAACGATCGCTTCGCTCGTCTTAATCACCAGTCGCCGCACATTCGACCAACCCACTCCGCGCACTGCCGTGCTTAGATACACAAGTCCGGAGCATATATCGTGTGTTCGCTTCGCCACAACCACTAACAATACACCAACAATAGCTGGTGGTATCGACACGAGACCCGATCGCTGGATATCGTGTCCACTTCGCCCAAAAGACTGACAATACACCAACGATAGACGGTGGTATCGAACACAAGACAGGCGCGCGGATATCGTGCATCGAACCTTTCATGCCGCAAAGAAAGTAAGTATATTGCACAGAATTTCCGAACTTGGCACGCGCATTTTTTTGAATGCATTTTCAATAGACTAAGCCTGGTAGAGCCAACCGACCAGCTTTCCAGGTTCTAGAAAGCTGCAAAGTCAGCAAAGAAATTTCCACACCACGA
>CAYTDR010000345.1:0-7663 GCA_964436185.1 uncultured Candidatus Obscuribacterales bacterium
ATGACTACATCAGCAAACCAGCCACGCTGAAGCAGTTGGACTCGAAGATGAGGCGATGGCTCAACCTCACCTCAGAGGCTCCAAAAGCCTTGGAAGAAATGAGCACCAACGACGGATTCAATCTGGAAGTCTTGAAAAAACAGTTTGGCGATGAGGACATCAGCGACCTGATCATAGTCTTTTGCGAATCGACTGCCAGCCTGATCAACAGGCTCAAACATGCAGTTGATGAAAAAAATCGCCAAGGTCTCGGAGACTCCGCTCATGAGCTTAAAGGGTCGTGTGCCACCATTGGCGTAATGGGCATGACAGACACATCGCGCTTGCTTGAGCAAGCTGCAAAAGATGAAGATATTGATTGGGACAAAATGAGGGGTCTGGTCAACAACCTGGAAGTTCACTTCGCCCAGGTTTCCAATTCAATTCTTCTGGATGCAAGCAAATCCGATCAAGCTAACAAGACTTACTGATCAAGCTGGAAGCCATTTCTAGATCTTTTCTGCTGAACTGAATGATCCCTTTGCGGCCAAGCCAATAAGACTACTAGAACCGTTTTGCAGTTAAAACTGAATCAACCTAATAAGACTTACTAGAACCATTCGCGGTTGAAACTTGTTGCGTAGCGGAGAATTCCATGCAGACGGCCAGCCCACCGCGGATGTAGCTGGACCGGATTTGCCTGGACTCTGTCCCGATCGGTTTGCCATCCTCGCTCTGCACTTCGTCGCCTTCTCGCGATGATGGGCATGAATAGTCCATTGGCAGCTCTGATACCAGAGGCTGACCAGCATGTTTTCCGCCGGATGTGGGATTGCAGTTGAACACCTGATTTCGAATCACAACACCAAGCATCCCTTTATTCGTAGGCACTATATTGAATGCTAGATCGAGGCTCTGTCCGTCAGAAAGCGTTTGAGCTCTGAAACCATGATTCGAATATTTGGCCATATTGCATTCACCACCCCTGGTGAAATCGTACATAACGATCAGGTCGGTGGAATCGGGTGAGATTCCTGCGCCATCGAACGGCTGGTCCATGACGTCTAGTATGGATGCCAATGAAGCTCTGCCCAAGTTGGTTCGCAACCAGGAGAAAAAGGCTTCGGCAGTCGATCTGGCGACAGTACGTTCTTTTGTCGCAGGTGCATCAATTAGTCTCGAGCCGCTGTCGACGGGGAAATCACCACCAGCAGCCAACTGATGTCGGGCGGAAACTTTGTTGAAATCAACAAGGTCGATCGCGCTGCGCAAACGATCTACTTTATCCACATATCCTTGCGGAGATGCCACTACGAAAGTCCCGACTGCGCCCTGGTAAGGCGCTGATGGCGGCAAAGCAGCGGCTGTTACGCATATTGTATGGCTTGGAGTCGGTGCTTTGGGCGAGCCGGAACCATCTGCACCCTTGTAATATGTTACTTCGGCAGTCACGAGCACCGCAGAGCAAAACTGCTTACCATCGGGCTTCTGAAAACGATGGCTATCAACCAGCACTGGTCGCTCAGAGGCACCAGCAAAATAGAAGTCAGCCTCGCCCACCGGCAGATTGACGAATGATGGATAGTAGTGATTAGATTTGCCACTCTTCTTCTTCTCAGGATCTGGTGTCATCGTGGTGCTGCCATTGTTTAGCCAGCCGCATGAAACCGTCAGGTCCGTCAGTTTCGCCTTGCCTCGGGCTATGTCCGGAAAGTTCTTCTCGAACATCTTTCTGGCAGCCGCATAAGTACTTACGCTTTTGCCATCGTAGTCGGTGAACTTGTTCTTGTTTGCGCATTTGACTGAATCCAAAAGCGCGCTTTGGAGACTCTGGCAGGTCTGGTTGGACTTCGCATAATCTTCGTCTGCCACCTCGTGCATCGCCGCACTATTCAAGGAATTGGCCAGAAGTTTTTCAGTGCGAACGGTCGCCAAAACATCATTGACTGCAAACACCGGCAACGGTTCGCCATCCATCGCCAGGGTCTTCTTGCCGGACGCTGCATGATTCGACAACGATACATATCCCCAATTGGAGTCATCGACCACGATTCGACTCAATTGAGTAGCGGCCTCCAATGCAGCGGACTCTGCCGCTGATTGAGCCTTCTGCCGCTCAAGGAACAACATCTGGAACTGAAACAGCAGCAAACCAATCACGACAATAAATGCAATCGCCAAAATGACCAGGACTAACGCATTTCCGTGGTTTGCTCTACGCTTCTTCATTTAAACTCTCCTGATGAAATCGCTATCGATGCTGGTACTGATGAAGAACAAAGGGGTCCTGGGTTCGAAAACTCACTGCTCCAAAGAGCGCAGATTTTCAATTGGCGCACTCGATCGAAATTGCACTACTAGTGGTGCACCGATCAGCGGTACTTGCCCGACGAAGGGTACACTGGCTAAGTTCAAGAACGGCCTAACTTTTACGGGCTCCTCAATCTCGTATGCATAGGAGAACTTGGTGAAGTTGTCCTGGTAATTCGGACAGAGAATCTCAGGAAGACCGCCGTCCAGAGAGAATCTCTTCACGGCCACTCCACTACCGTAGACCGATGAGACGACGATCTTTACCTTCTCCTCGCCCAACTTCATCGGACAGGGCTCCAAAATACTCAGAGAAGACCATATCGGGCTTTTCATTCGTTGGTCCAACTGATCTCCAGCCTGCATAGCGCAGTGTCTCGTCTCAGCCATGCCTGCCAGATTGGCCATCTCCGCCACGAGCATCTGTCCTTTGCAGAACGCGAAGGAAAACATCACCAGATTAATGGCTGGAGCCAGAAAGAATAAAAAGAGAATGAAGAGGATCAGGCAAAATTCTGCCAGGTGAGCGCCCATTGCTTTCCTGAAAGGTCTGACGCTTCTTGTACCGCTTCCTTTAGTATTCAATTTCTTGCCGTCGAGCATGGAACGATCCTCGTTTATGAGCGCAATAGTGACGCGACTCTGCAGTCAATCTCTGCGTGTCGACGACTATAACACGAGCCCTTGACATCTAACGCGTGATTAACCAAATATTCAGATATTGACACGATGGGTGGTGGCAGATTAGACCTGGACAGCAGAGAGCGCTCGATCGCTGAAATCGGCTCTGCATGCGATCTCCACAGTGCGAACGCCTATTCTTCTTAGTAAAATTATCGGTTGTGAGGACTGACGATATTCAGTCAATTGGCGATTTGGCTATATGTTCATATAGCAGTTCCTATGTTCGCAAAACACAAAGACGAGCAGTTGCCGCGAGCTCGTTTTCATTGCGTGACATGGGACACCTGTCGAGCGCTCCGGTGCAATCCGGCTCGTGGAATGCACTGCGCCTGACCGTGCTGAGATGTGTCTCGATTCTCGATATATTATTGATGACTAATTATTTTGATGTTTGCCGTGTGGGCAGCTCGAAACCGAAAAATCCGAAGACCTTCTGCATGACGGTAACAACCGGTTCTTCTTTTTTAGGTTCTTCCAGATGCATAAACACTCTTCTACCTTCGAACTCTCTGCGATCCAGTTCACCGATCAGGTGGTCTGCTTCTTCTTTGGTAGCCAGTTCTACGGTGGCGAAACCGCGAAACACGCCAGAATCGTTAGGTTCAACAGAAAAGGAAAGTCTCGATTCGCTCAGCCAATCACAAAGCCGATCCTCAGTGGTATCAACGGGCAAGTTGCCTATTAAAACATTAGTTCTCATATATGCTAATTACCTGCAAAGAAATACAGCTGTTGCAACCTGCAACGGCAAATGGAATTCTGATTTCTCAAGACTAACATCAGAAAAAGAACGTCGTCAACGATCGTATAGATCTCGTAAATAAGATATACGCACTATTTGCACAATATCATTGTGAAAAGCTGTGTTAGCGAGCACTACCGATCACCGAAATGCCGGAGCTGAAAGACTTCTCAGCTTCACCGAGTGCGCACGATTTATTGGACACCCCAAAACTACAAAATTGCGCAATACCATATTCAGTGTCACCAAAAGCTGCGTTTGCGTCGTCCGTCGATTCGGCTCCAGTTGCTCGAAAATTGTAACCGTCCGTGCTCAAGAAGATTCATAAAGACCTTCACCCTCGAAAGAGTATTGCTCTAGTGAATGAACATTTAGATTGAATCAGGCTCAAAAACACTGACGGGAGCTAATTCTCGGCTCATTGGCTCAATTGGCAAAAGGACTGCAGTTAGAATCTGTTAAAATCAGTTCACCCTGTGCCGCCCCGTCCTCCCTTGCCAAGGAGAAGGTTCCTAATGTCTACAAATTTAAAAGAGAAACCAGCAGTTGAGAGGCTCACGTCCGGAGAGTTACAGAAGATCAACGCCTACTGGCGTGCCTGCAACTACCTGGCCGCTGGAATGATTTATCTTCGAGACAATCCATTGCTCAGAAGCCCGCTCAAAGATTCAGACCTGAAGAAACGGCTGCTCGGTCACTGGGGAGCCAGCCCAGGTCTAAGTTTCACCTATGTGCATCTGAATAGATTGATCAAGAAATACGATTTAGATGCGATCTTTTTGGCCGGTCCCGGTCATGGGGCACCTGGAGTGCTTGGTCCTGTCTATCTTGAAGGAACTTACTCCGAGATCTACCCGGAAAAGAGCGAGGATTTGAACGGCATGCGTCGTCTGTTCAAGGACTTCTCCCATCCTGGCGGTATCGGCAGTCATTGCACACCAGAGACTCCTGGTTCCATTCATGAGGGCGGTGAGCTTGGTTACAGCGTCTCCCATGCTTTTGGAGCGGCGTTCGATAATCCGGACCTGGTTGTCGCTGTCGTTGTAGGCGACGGAGAGGCTGAAACAGGACCATTGGCCACTGCGTGGCACTCCACCAAATTTATCAATCCCAAACGAGATGGTGCAGTTTTACCGATCCTGCACCTCAATGGATACAAGATCCACAACCCGACGATTCTTTCGCGTATTTCGCATGAGGAGCTCGAACAACTCTTCAAGGGATATGGTTGGACTCCATATTTTGTCGAAGGCGAAGATCCGCTGGAGATGCACGAGAAGATGGCGGAGACAATGGAGCGGTGCATACTTGAAATTCGCTCAATACAAGAGCGCGCCAGACAGACCGACGGTCAACTCGAAAGACCGAGATGGCCAATGATTGTGTTGCGCAGTCCCAAGGGTTGGACAGGCCCAAAAGAAATCGATGGACATAAGGTTGAGGGCTTCTGGCGCTCGCACCAGGTTCCCATCACCGATCCTCACAACAACAAACAACAGTTTAAACAGCTCGAGCAGTGGCTAAAGAGCTACAAACCCGAAGAGCTTTTTGACGAGAACGGCGCACTCATTCCGGAACTGAAAGCCCTCGCGCCTGAAGGAAAGAGAAGAATGGGAGCCAATCCTCACGCCAATGGTGGTCAGGTTCTGGTTCCGCTTCGCATGCCGAACTTCCGCGATTATGCGACGGAAATCAAGCAACCCGGTCAGGCTGAAGCTTACAATACGCAGCCACTGGGAGAGCTTCTTCGCGACATTTTAAAGACCAATCCAAAAAACTTCAGGGTGTTCGGACCGGACGAAACAAGATCGAACAAACTGCAGGCTGTTTTCGAAGCCACAAAAAAAACTTGGATGGCGGACCTGCTACCGGAAGATGCTGATGGAGGCGATCTATCACAAGACGGTCGTGTTATGGAGATGCTCTCTGAGCACACTCTTGAAGGATGGTTGGAAGGATATCTATTGACCGGCAGGCACGGCTTCCTCTCTACGTATGAAGCGTTCGTCCATGTCATCGACTCGATGTTCAACCAACACGCGAAGTGGCTCGATAGCAGCAACGACATCCCCTGGCGGTCACCAATCTCTTCACTTAACCTGCTGATCACTTCGACTGTTTGGAGACAAGATCACAATGGTTTCACCCACCAAGACCCAGGATTTCTCGATGTGGTGGTGAACAAAAGTTCCGAGATAACGCGGATTTATTTGCCACCAGATGTGAATACTCTTCTGAGCGTTGCAGACCACTGCCTGAGAAGCAAAGACTATATCAACGTCATTGTAGCGGACAAACAGAACCACTTGCAGTATCTGGACATGGATTCCGCTGTCAAGCACTGCACTCGTGGTGCAGGTATCTGGGACTGGGCGAGCAATGATCAGGGATGCGAACCAGATGTGGTGATGGTTGGATGCGGCGACATTCCCACGAAGGAAGCACTGGCGGCTACAGCTATCTTGAGGGAGAACTTCCCTGATCTAAAGGTTCGCTTCGTTAATGTGGTGAATCTCTTCACGATGGTTCCACCCAGCGAACATCCGCACGGATTGTCAGACCGTGACTTCGACAGCCTCTTCACGCTCGACAAGCCGATCATCTTCAACTTCCATGGTTATCCATGGTTGATTCACAGGTTGGCATACAAACGAGCCAATCACCGCAATATGCATATTCGTGGATACAAGGAGAAAGGCAGTATCAACACCCCACTGGAGTTGGCGATTTCCAACGAGATCGACAGGTTCTCCCTGGTTATCGATGTAATCAATCGAGTGCCCAACCTTCTCGTTGTCGGCGCTCATGTGAAGCAGAAAATGCGTGATCTGCAGACTGAATGCCGCGCCCATGCCTTCGAATTCGGGACAGACAAGCCGGAATACGCCAACTGGAAGTGGTCGTCGAAGAAGTAAATCTGGAATTATTTTTTTGAACAGCGATGCAGCAGATACCACCATGGTTCTGTTGTATTGCTTTTTCGAAAAGCTACGATAACTCATGAGGGCGACGTCAGGAATGTGGTCAATCGAAGATATCCATCTCGTTTAGCGCATCCAAACGTGCAAATCACGGTCGTTCTTACCGCGTTCGTCGCTGAGAATCTCGACTTCTGAACCGACACACCAGATACCCGTAAAGGTACCTGGTGTAGTCGGTCTTCTTCCTCTACTGAATTAAAGGTGTTCGGTTGCGTTGAATTGATCGGCTCACTCAATTCACTCAAACCGACGTATACACCAGGTACCAGCTAACGCCGGTATCCGGTGCGTATGTCGGTCTCTTCCTCTACTAAAGAATCGCTGCAGCGCCCGTGCCGCCGGAATTCCAATCCACAAGTACAACATTCGTTCACTCTACCCACCACTCGGAAGTGACAACGCGAGCAAACAGTAACGTCTTCTTTCTCATCGCTGGCTGCCGAACCATACTTCCGAAAGGTAGCGATTAATTGAATCAGGGTCATAGCCATAGTCGTCGTCCATTTCAGTGCTGCTAAACTCGTAGCACGAATATAATCTCCTGTAGCCGTGCTCATTGCGGATGATCCAAAAAAATCAGAGCTGAACGAACTCAAGGGCCCGTGCGAATTCCAAAAGAGTGGTTACTTTCAATACTGCCGACGCTTCTTTTAGGAAAAATGGGTGACTCTATGAACAAACTTCTTAATGATACCTGGCAGTACCAGAGCGAAGTATGATATCTCCATGTGAACAGGTCGTCGGTCAAAAATTGTGATAAGTTAGCCGCGCACAAGTCAAGACACGTAGACTGCCATCCCCGAGACAATCAGCGACTTTTCAATCCGTAGTTGGAGTAGAAAGCAAGATAGTGCCGAGACCCAAGATTTCTGCAGTAGCAACTGCCATCCCACCGAACGTTTTGAGTAATTTTGACCTGGAAAAGATGGTCGAGACCAACAATGAATGGATTGTTGAGCGTACCGGC
>CAYTDR010000346.1:0-7655 GCA_964436185.1 uncultured Candidatus Obscuribacterales bacterium
CAATGCCTCGAGAGCTTTTTCAAAATCCGGATCACGTGGTGGAAGTTTTACCTGCTCCTCTTTTGCCACACTTTTCTTTGACTCGGATGGTCCAATGTCGAAGCTACCGGCACCCAGGGTAGTCAGTGCCAGCTTCGAGAGCTTTCCCACTTCTTTATCGGGTTCCAGCGCATAAGCGATTCTGTACTCGCGAATACAAGCCTCTCGCTGTTTAAGGTGAACATATGAATTGGCCATGTAATAGTGCAGAGCTGGATTTTGGAACTGCGAGGGCAACGCCGCACCGAACAAATCCAGTGCGTTCTGATACTTGCCGGCTTTGAAAGCCTTGATACCATCAGGGAAGCTCGTATCATCACAATATCCGGGCAATACTGCTGTGAAGGCAAGAATAGTGGCTGAGCCGATGCTCACTAGTGAAATTGTGATTGCTCTTGCTAAATGCCTCATCTGCTCACACTTTACCCAAAGTCATCATGTTAATCAATATACGAGATTCGCGACCGCTAAGGAGATTTCGGAAGTGTTTCATCCTCGAAATTAATCCTGGTCGTGCGTGACAAACGCATTTCGCCAAGGCAATTGTTACCACCCGTGCCCGGTTTCCACATGAACGATCCGGTAAGCTCCGTCCATTTCTTCACGCCGCCGCCGCCGCCGAGCGGAACAAACCAACAGTAGTTGGGCTCGTCTTTGATTGTCAACTCCTTCAATGCTTCCTTCTCCAAACCGTCAGACATTGTATTGGGATCGAGCCAGCTTGGAAGCCCGTCTTGCACGGTCCCTATTTTGATTGTCGGATTGGTGTGATCGGCTGTCTTGTAGTCCGGATAGATATAGTATTTCGGGCTCTGCTTCTGAAAGGGAACCTTGAGCAGCTTTTCCAGCCGGGTCATCGTGAATGTCGGGTCAACTTCTTTCAAGCGCTGAACCATCTTTGCTAGAGCTACGTCCTTATCTCCCGGAACTTTTTCGATGATCGCCATAAGCGTTGGAAGTTTGTATTCATTTCCCAACGACGCATAGCCATTGATTCGAAATCCGGAGTACATCTTCGCGTTGGGTACACCTAACTGTGTCTCCTCCTCGTAACCGTAAACTGTCTGGTTCCTCTTCTTGCCATCTACAAACCATTGCGCAACATTGGCAAACTGCAGAGCGATGTAACCGTGAGGAATTGCGAGCTCATAGGTTCTTTGAGGATTGGCAATCCCGGACGCACTTGCCGTTAAAGCTCCACGCGCACCACTTACGACACCAGATGCCATGATCGCATTTGGTACCGGCCGCGATGCGTCTGCTACGGGACGCACATCCTCGCGATTCTGATTGAACAAAGCATCCGAGACCAGATGCGGCATTTCGCCCGGCGCGAAACTGGTGAAGCAAAACGGTTGTCCATTGACGGTCTTAGGACAGTATCCTTTGAAATACCCTGACGTCAACTCCGGTTGCGACGCACCTGGAGGAATCTGTCCGGAAGCCACTTTCAGGTTGCTCTCTCCACCTCTATTCATTTGAGCAAACTGATAAAGATCATCTTTCTCCTTGGTCAAGCCGGTATTCTCACCCAGGAGAGGCGCGCTGCGATTGCCCGCCAGATCTTGATAGTACCGATTCAGAGTCGTTTCATCCTTGACTTTCGCTACGAGCGTATCGTTGACGGCCTGCGCCACTTGATGGTTATACTTGGCGGCCGCCATTGAATTGGCTGTGCCCTCGCCGTTCTTCTCCATCGCCTCCTGATTGGCAGCAATCAAATAAGCTTTGCCCCAGACTCTGTTGATGTTCGCAATCGAAATCTGTCCTGCCGAGTCCGCACAATCTTGATATTCGATCTGTGGCTGGATCTTCGACTCCACCAACCGTTTGTTGACGTTCAAAACTGCAGCGTCCACTGAGTTGCGAACCTGGCGAGAACCGCCAAGTAACATGGTGTACTGGAAGCCGGCATAAATCAAAGCGATGAGAAGAGCCGAACAAATTCCGACTAAGATAAGAGATACACCGGATCGATTTCGGCGAGTCCTGGGTTGAGAGCTAGTTCGAGACCGCTTAGTCACACAAATAACCTCCCCACGTCACGATGGTGCCGGAATAGAGACTATCGGCTGGATTGCCATAGCCCTGAAGTGAACAGTTGGAGGCAGAAATGGAATCGGTACGGGAACTTTCACTTCCATGTCGGTCGTAACAGTGACCTTTCCAGTTCCGAGATTGAATGCGACTTCTACGACCTCGATTTTCAAAATTGTGTTGGAGGTTTCAAACTCCCCAATCGTAGCCTCCGCCGCTTTGGTAGCTTGCGCCTCGCTTCTTTGCCTCCCGGCGATACGAGCAGCTGACTCTGCCCATTCATCGTTGGTCTGACTGGTGGCCACGAGCGTGGCGATATCGATGGCAGCCAGTCCGATCGGAATCAGAATTATGAAACCAGCCATGGTTTCAATCAACGATGTACCCTTCGCCTTGCGTTTCCGTTTCATTTGTACTCCTGCTTCAGGAAGAGACGCAGAGAAGAGTAATCACACCATCAATATTCCAATATCCGGCTGTTGGTAACAGTAAAAGTGACCGGCGCTCCCAGCCCTGGAACCTTCGGAAAAATCGGTATAGTGAGAATCGGCCGAATATCGACCGTGGTGGTGACACTTACCAGAGGAACTTTACTGTCTCGAGGATAGGTGACAGTGGTCACGGGAAAAGATTCGACCGTCGCGCCCATAGCACCGTCTTTCCACTGTTCAGGCACTCCCTTGCAGACAATTCCGTCCGGGTCCTCTGCCAACTTACGTGGCAACTTGGACGCCTCGCGAAGCTGAAGATCATTCAAGCTCTGCAATGTGGAATAGCCGAAACCTAGCCCGATAAGATCGACCATCACAAAGACGCCAAAGAACAGAAGAATAAAAAGCGCCGGACCGAACTCCGACAAACTGGAGCCATCCGCAAATCTTTGTTTTCGTCGGCTACGTTTTGAGCGGCCTTTCCGGAGGGACCGGGAACGCCTGAAATCCAGGCAAGTACAAGTGGGGTGTAAGCGGAAGGACCATACCATCTTGCCAGACTCTCGAGGTTCAAATAGCTAGTAGTTATAAGGCTAATATATCAAATCGAGAGACACTGGTGTTCGCATATTGTTCGCTAGACCTGCGCCCCATCGAGATTCACCAAGAAGCTCGCAGAGACTGACAAAGCAGGCGTTCTTCGTTACACGAACTCCATGCTTTCTCCATTTTTGCTGGAGGTACAGGCACTATCGATGTTCGCCCGGAAGAACAGCCCATCGCATCCGCTGCGCAAACTTCAAGTGTGCCAGCCGCCAATGTAGTATCTTATCCTTAAGTAGGTAGCCTTTCCTCTTCATCAGGATAGTGATCGAATGAACGCCCCATCAAAACAGATACCTGACGGGCTGGATCCCGTGAGTTACGCTCGCCTCGCTATTCAGTATTATTTCATGGGATGGAACAGGCATTCCATCAAGGCTGGAAAACTTGCTTTGCGCGGCAGCGAAGAAGAACAGTCGCCGGCAACTCTCTCCAGGTTAAGTGAGGACGAGCGAGGTCGGTTTCGCCTGCTAGTCGAAGGTCTCTCCGCCAGCGTCACGATTGGCGACCAGTTCATGACCGTCTCCAGAACGATGACTGATTACATCCAGGACGGACTCAATGTGGCTTCGCAAGTGACTGACGATTTGCTCTCTGGCAAGAAGCATTTGCGCACTTTCAAATATGCTCTCGAGGTGTCGCTCGGAGAGCTAGGCAAAATTGCCACTGAAGCAGTCACACGAGCGGCCGATGAGATGGTGCGAGCAAGCCAACCTCCGCGAGAGGTACCGGCAGAATTACCAGCCCGACAGTTGGTGATACTTGCGGAACGTTACTTAACGCTCGGCTGGACGGAACAAGCGCGAGATGCGCTAGAGTTAGCAATTTCTCTGGGACCGACCAGTTTGGTGGGCAAACAGGCAAAAACCATCTTGCTCACAAGACTGCCTAAGCAGCCTGTGCCGTACATCGCCTGCGAAGGTCTCATAGAGGCCCGACGCGCTCTCGTGCAAGGCGATATGGAGAGATCCAGAGTGAAACTGACAGAGCTCATCCGGCGATATCCCGGCTTCGAATCTCCGTACAACGAACTCGGAATGATCAACTTGAGGGACGGCGAAATAGAGTTGGCGAGAAACAACGTCACTATGGCTATCGAGATCAACCCCAACTATCTGGACGCCTGGCTTAACTTGGCTCGCATTAACGCCGCCGCATGCCAGCTTCTGGACGCACAGCGATGCCTGGACAGAGCATCAGCACTCGACGACACTGATGACCGTATCGTCGCCACCCGTCAAATGATCTCTTTGTTGGCACGTCTCTAGAATCGACAACCACGGTTCGATCGACCAACTGCGTATAGCGCTGTGGCAGATTTGCCAATGTCCTATAATTCGACCCTCCACAGTATGGCTGGAGCCGTGAGTCGCGATAGTTTGGGCATTTAGAACGAATCGTACCGTTTCACAGTGTTGCCACAATTGTGTGGCAAACTCATCCAATCGAGTTGCCAAGAGATCTGCTTAAATGTGTTACAACAATCACCAACTCTTTCCCCGGCATATTTCAGACGATCTGGCCATCTATTTGCGCTCAGGGATGTATGACGAGTTCGCAAGACAGTTTAAGAAAGCCGTTCAAGATACCTCCAGCGATGCCTCCTTCGTGCTAGCCGCCCAAGTGAATCAAGAACTGACAGAGGGCGGGTTCGCCGCAGACCTGCGCCTGGTGGTCTCGCAAGAAAGCCAGCAATGCAGCACCGTTACCATTCTTGGCAGATCGATATTCTTCGGCGACAGCTGGCCTGTTAATCGAAGCTCGTTCTCCGTCTAATTCGAACGTTCAACTTCTTGAGAAATTATTCTGCCTGGAGCGCACCATATCCAGGCAACCTTAGCCAAGCAGACATGTCTTCGCATTCCCGGAACGTGAAACAGCAAGTGGAGTATGATCTGGGGGTGAGTTTAGCCGGAGAGATAGTATGCAGCCGCCTGTCATTAAGCATGCCTCAATAAAAGCCAGCCAGTTCAAGGAATCTGTTATTCGCGAGATGTCGAGACTGGCAGCGCAACACAAAGCGATCAACCTTGCACAAGGTTTGCCTGACTTTCCCTGCCCGCTGGCGCTCAAAGAAGCGTCTATCAAAGCTATTCTCGACGACGTAAATCAGTACGCGATCACCTGGGGAGATCGCAATCTGAGATTGGCTATCGCGGAGAAAAGCGAGAAATGCCTTGGCATTACAGTCGATCCGGAGAAGAACATAACAGTTACATGCGGCGCTACCGAAGCCATGATCGCGACAATGATGGCGCTGGTCGATCCCGGCGAAGAAGTGATTGTTTTCGAGCCCTTTTACGAAAACTACGGTCCGGACGCGATCCTATCCGGCTCTGCGCCTAAATATGTCAGTTTGAAACCGCCAACTTGGGACTTTGACGAGGACGAACTGCGGCGCGCATTCAGCGAGAAGACCAGAGCGATTATCGTCAACACGCCACACAATCCCACCGGCAAAGTGTTCACACGCGAGCAGCTCAGTTTCATTGCCGAGCTTTGTCAGAAGTGGGGAGTTATCTGCATTACCGATGAGATCTACGAGCACATTCTCTACGATGGAGCGAAGCACGTAGCCATGGCCAGCATCCCCGGAATGGAGGAATTGACTGTAACCATTAACAGCCTATCCAAAACATTCAGTGTCACTGGTTGGCGGGTAGGTTGGGCAATAGCAAGCGAAGCGCTCACGGCGCCAATTCGCAAGGTCCACGATTTTCTTACAGTGGGAGCGCCCGCGCCGCTTCAACGCGCCGGTGCAAAAGCAGTTAGCATTGGAGACGAATTCTACGTAGCCTTGCAAAAAGAGTACGACGAGCGCAGAACAATGATGCTCTCTATGTTGGATGAGATTGGCATATCATACTTCAAGCCTGAAGGCGCCTACTATGTGTTCTGCGACATAGCCGGCTTCGACTTCAAAGATGACATTGCGATGACGAAACACCTGGTGAAAAACGTAGGTGTCGCCGTCGTTCCTGGTAGCAGCTTCTTTGCCGACTCACCTTACAAAGGCAACTACATCCGCTTTTGTTTCAGCCGCACCCAAGAGACTCTCGAAGCTGCACGAGAACGTTTGCAGGCGATTAAAAAGAGCTGAACCTGGCACCGCCCTCGGTGCATCTAACTTTATCAATTACTTAACCGACCGTGGTACCGCGGGTTCGGAAAGTTTTGGTGGTGCTCACGCCCGATCAGTTCGAACCCGCATCCGGTCGCATCTCGTCTCGTCTTGGACCTGACGGACGGCGTTCTGGCGAAGGCGTTGCTACTTTGTCGACGAGTAATTCTAAAACACGTTGAACAGCTTGAGGAGTGCCACAATGGCGATAACCTGGGCGATGCCGCACATAACCAGCATCATACCTGATGGCATAACTTTCCTTGTCTTCGCCAGACGAATGGCGAATACCGCCTCGAGCAAACTGAATATCACCGCACCGGCGATCAGCGATGCCTGCGGATTAGAGCCGTGAATGTAGAAACAGCCGCCGAGCAGGCCGGCGCTAACCACTCCTGAGATGAGAGAGGGTTTGCTCTGCGCCTTCACAAAACCCATCACTCCTCCGACCAGCATGAGAACCGCCATTACGAGGAAAAGATACTGACTTGCTGCTACGATATCTGACATTTGACCACCGTTTGTCTGTAATTTACCGCTATAACGAACCCTTTATTGGTTGCACTTTTTCAGGAAGAACAGCCCCTTTGTCAATTGAGAAGGTGTCCAAAACGTTGCCGTCTTCGGAGATCTGACTGACTTTCAGAAGGCTTCCTGTGACATCGCATATGGTGAATGAATGAACATTCGAAATGAATTTCTCTATAAATTTTGCACCACCAGGCGCCTGCCCGTAGAGAGGCGCGCCACCGGCACCACTAACGATGTAGATGATACCGTTCGGCTTGGCGTTCTTCTTGCCATCGAATTTGGTATCAAATGAGAATTGGCCTGGAATGGCTCCCGTCGGGCCTATAAGCGGTTTTCCGTCCTTCTCCTCTATTTTGAAGTGGAAGGGTAATGTTCTCTGGTAATTGTGCGCATGACCAGCGAAGACTATATCGACATTGTGTTTCTCGAATGTGTTCGTCAAAAGGCGCATCCGGTGCTCGCCTTTATGCACGGTATCATCGCTGAAACCAGGCTGGTGAAACATAACAAACTTGAAGGTGCTGGACTTTGCCGCCGCCAGGTCTTTCTCTACCCAATCACACAACTTCGGGTCGGTCCAATTCATGTACGGATTGGCATCGAGAACGAGCCAGTGGCAGTTGCCATAATTAAAGGAGAAGTTCGTCATCGTGGGAAACTTCTCACCGGCGGACTTAGTGAACTTGATCTGATTCTCTTGACTGCCGACCAGATTGGGCACGTTCTTAGATTCGTGATGTCGATTGGGACCGTTGAGTGGCATCGACCAGAAAATGAAATAGCCCAAGGCATCGGGAAATCTGGTCATATCGGTGCCGACGAAGTTGCGAGTGTAAGCGACATCATGGTTGCCGATTGCCGGAATCGCCACAGTCGAGCGCAGCAATGGAGCA
>CAYTDR010000347.1:0-7644 GCA_964436185.1 uncultured Candidatus Obscuribacterales bacterium
AGTGCGATTAAGTTGTCTCGTCCAATTACAACTCTGAATGCGCCCGTATCGAAGAGGATTTCCGTTCCTCGACCGTTGATCTCACCCTTAACATACAGATGACCGCCAGTTCTCCGAGTATATGGAACGCGCTCTTCCGGCGGCATCGATAACGTCGCCTCCGAATCCGCCCCCGGAATCGGCAATATAGGTGAAACAGTCGCTTTCATGGAAGCGCGACCTTTTGTTGCCGAACCGCCAGGAACCACAGCTCGACTAGCAGATTCCAAACCCATGATGCATTGCGCAGCCAAAGTAGCCGCAGGATTGCCTGGGAAGGTCTTTTCAATGTTCTGATATGCCTTCAACGCATCCTTTTTCATTCCGAGAGCGGAATAGCAATGAGCTATGTACATGGATAATTCCGCAGATGCATCGCCATCTGCGCGTAGCTTCTGGAACATATTAAGGGCGCTTTGATAGTCCTTCTTCTTGTACAGGGAGGTCGCCGCCGCCATGCCGTTCTGACCTGCGAAGACGGAATCACTGCACAATATGACCGCCAAGACAAGCAAAATTGCGCTTTGAGCTACAAGCCGATGCTTTGACATAGGAGAGTGAAAGTTCCCAAAGGAAGACAATTCGATTATATCGTCTCCAGCTATGCAATCATGATCTGCGAAACAATGTCTTGCATCGAGGTCTCGTGCACTGGTTTGTCAGCAACAATCGCACCGCTTCGCAGGGCGATGATGCGATCGCTTACGGCGAACACATCGTTGAGACGATGACTAATTAATATAACAATCAAGCCCCGCTCTTTGAGCTTCTTGATCAACTCCAGAGTGTGCTCGATCTCGCGCACGGCGAGAGCTGCCGTCGGTTCATCCATTATCAAAACTCTTGGCGAGAACAGCAACGCTCTGGCGATGGCGACTGCTTGTTGCTGTCCGCCCGATAGTACGCCGACAGGAACCCTCAGGCTTGGCAGCTTGATGCCCATGGTATCGAGAACGGCTTGTCCCTGCTCCGACATGCCCTTTCTATCCATCAAACCAAACAATCGTGTCTTCTCCCGGCCAAAGTACAGGTTGCTGATCACATCGTGCTGCTTAGCAAGCGCCAGATCCTGATAGATCATCTCGATACCTGCCTGTCGCGTCTCATGCGGACCGAGGTGAGTCAGCTTCAACTCATCCAGGCTCAGCTCACCACTATCGGGATGATAGACACCAGCGATGGTTTTGCACAAAGTCGATTTACCAGCGCCGTTGTCACCAACAATCGCCGTGACCGTGCCACCGACAAACGTTGTTGTGATGCCCTGCAATACAGTCGTAGCACCAAACTTTTTTACCACCGAAACCAGCCTCAATTCAGTCATCGCTCCGGACCCATTCGGCGCAGGAAGGAGGCCAACACGAGGACGATGCCGACAAACAAAGTCTGATAGAAGGTGCTGATTGCCATCAAGTTAAGTCCATTCTGCAGAACACCCAGACATAGAATTCCGGCTAGCGTGCCAGGCACAGCCGCGCGACCGCCGAACAGATTGGCACCACCCAAGACTACTGCCGTGATCGCAATCAATTCGTAGTTCATTCCGGCAGACGGATCGCCGGAGTTGGTGCGTGCCATGAATATGAAACCAGCCAAACCGGAGAATGCCCCTGCCAACGAAAAGATAGCCAGGCGCAAGCGAGAGACCTCCAGCCCCATCGCCTCCGAGGCAGCAGGATTGTCGCCGAGCAGGAGCGTATGCGCGCCGAACTTTGTTCTCGTAAGTATAAGATACCCGAACAACATGGCGGAAAGCATCACAATAGACGAAAAGGAAAAGCCCAGGCACTGCATCTCAGCGATTTGGGTGATGCTTTCGTCCAATCCATAAATAGGAATTCCGCCAGTCAAAATGAACGCGAGTGCCCTGTTGATGCTGAGCATTCCCAGAGTAATGATAAAACTTGGTGCCCTTGTCGCATTGATCAAAACGCCGGTTATTAACCCGCACGACGCACCGACTACAGTGGCGACTACAATCAACGGAAAGCCGGTGAGATGCAGATTCTGTGCAGTCCACGCGCATACCACGCTAGAAAGAGCCATCGTCGACGCAGTGGAAAGGTCGATTGAACCACTAGCGATTACAAACGTAGAACCTACCGCCATCAAACCGATGACCGAGCTAGCCGTAAGTATGTTGCCGAAATTAACCTGTGAGAAGAACGCAGGCGAGCTAAAAGCAAAGAAAAGGCTCATGGCCGCAAGGAAAATCAGGCACTGAAGTAAGGAGGCTTTATTTATGTCACTTAGCAACTCTTTAGCGAACATATTTCAACAATGGATCCTTGTTCGACTCGAGTACAGTTTTGGTCAGTACCACTAGCGGTGTCTGTTCTCTCGCACCGGTATCTTTTCCCTTCATGCTTTCGATGGCGAGTTCTACGGATCGCTTGCCGATCAAATACGGGAGTTGCGCAACCGAGGCAGTCAACCGTCCGGACTGAATCGCTTTCCTGGCATCGGGAACACCATCAATGCCGACAACCATTATGTTTTTCGTCTTGCCTGCCGCCCGTATGGCCTCGGCAGCACCCAGCGCCATCATGTCGTTGGCAGCGAAAACCACGATTAAATCGGGCGTTCTTTGAAGAGTATCGGAGGTGAGATTGAGGGCTTTCAGCCGATCCCAATCGGCTGAAACCGTATTTACTACCTTAGCTGCGGGCAGGCTCTTGGCCAGTGATTTCTTGAAACCGTCCACGCGATTGGCGCTGTTAGTGTTTCCAACAACTCCTTCGAGAATCAACACTTTCGGAGCGGGCGACTTGATCTTGCCCACCACGAACTGCGCCGCCTTCTCTCCAAGCATGATGTTGTTAGTGCCTATCGAGAACGAGAGCTTGACACCAGCTTTCTTTGCCTGCTCGTTCGAGATCATATGATCGATAACGCCGACCTTAATTTTGCGACTCTGAACCTCGCGAAGACATTGCAGAGTCGTGGTATCGGTTGTAGTGCAAATGACGATCATGGAAGGTTTCTGAGAGATTGCCGCCTGGCAGAGATTGAGGAACTCCTCTTTTGCCTGGTCGCTGACAGCAGAGAGCACCACTGTGGTGCTGCCAGTCTGCTTGCCTGAATCCTCAATTCCCTTTTTTACTGTCTGCCAGTAAGGGTTGCCCAGAGACGGCAAAATGAAAACGAACTTATCAGCAGCGATGGCACCATTCGAATTTATTACAAATGCGAGACTTAACGCCATAGAAGCAGATACGGCCGGCAGACGCGAGAACAAGTGGGAGCCAGTGCAGCGGGACAACATCACATGAAAAACTTCATGAAAACGGTTAGCGAACATACTTCAATAACGGTTCCTTTTTGGAGTTCAATACACTTTTAGTCAATACCAGCAGTGGTGCTCGCTCTGTCTTTCCTGAGCATTTACCGTGCACCGAATCGATAGCCAATTCAACGGAACGCTTGCCGATCAAATACGGCAATTGTGTAATCGACGCGGTCATCTTCCCGGCAAGAATCGCTTTGCGCGCGTCAGGAACTCCATCGACACCGACCACGATTATGTCTTTCGTCTTTCCAGCGGACCTGATAGCTTCAACTGCACCGAGCGCCATTACTTCATTTGCGGCGAAAACTGCGTTTATATAAGAGGTTTTGATTAGAGTATCGGCGGTAATATTGAGGGCGCGCAGGCGATCCCATTCCGCGGATGTAGAGCTAACTATTTTTGCTTTCGGCAAAGCCTTGGTCAATTCTTGTTTGAATCCAGCTACACGATCTGTGCTTGGAGGACTACCGACAACGCCCTCCAGGACGAGCACCTTGGGCGCTTTGTTGGTGCTGGCTTGAGCAATGAACTGTGCCGCCTTTCTTCCAATCCCGGTGTTGTCCGCACCGATTGTGAATGATAAGTTCACTCCAGATTTTTTTGCCTGAGCAACGGAGACGGTAGCATCAATATCCGCTACTTTTATAGAATGCTTTTGCGCATCGCGAAAACACTGCAAACCGATGGCAGTCGTCGCAGCTCCGAGCACAATCATGGACGGTTTCTGCGAGATAGCCGCCGAGCAAAGATTCAGGTGCTCTTCCTTCGCCTGGTCGCTGTTCGGCGACATAACAATCAAGGAGACCTTGGCTTCTTTGCCGGCGTCCTCGATGCCTTGTTTGATTGCCTGCCAATATGGATTGCCGATCCATTTGAGAATGAATATGTATTTATCGGCTGCGTAGGCGCTGGACCAAAACGTACTGACAGCGAGCAAGAAAGAGAGGAGCAGAGGTGAAAGCAGGCGGCGCATGAGTGACTCTACAGAACCAACGACGTTGCGTCAGTCTAGCTTATGTGGAAACAGGTCTCAACTGTAGGAATGAATACCTTGGCGGATACCACTAAGCAACGCGGACAGCGGTCATCCTGACCGCATCGCCCACACAGACAGCCCGTCGCCTGAAAAATTGTCAGGGACTCTTTGTGCTGACAGAAGTGTGGCGCCATTTGATGGGCTACAAGTTTAAGGAACAGATATCTGAACCAAGACGGAGGCGGTTTGATCAGGCGGTTTGATCAGCCGAGCTGGGAGTTAACCTCGGACCGCCACTTGTCGATCATGGCTTGAAACTGTTCCAGCGAGAACGGTTTACACAGATAGTCGTCCATACCGGCTTCGATACACTCCTGGCGTGCCTCCTCGCCTGTTCTTGCTGTGATTGCGATGATCGGCAGATGTTTAATCGTTCCCAGTTCAATGTCTCTGATTCGCCTCGTACACTCGAGCCCATCCATATTAATCAATCCGATATCCATGAAAACAAGAACATAGTAAGGGTTTCGCATTACAGCTTCGATCGCTTCGCGACCGTCTCTGACTCGATGGGGTTGAACGCCTGATTTAATTGCCAGTTTCTCGAACGCCTGCCCTTGCAAGTCATTGTCTTCCACAATTAGCACCTGGTCTTTTGACATTTTCGTCCCTCATCGTGATTCAGATTAAACCAACGTCTCACTTACGTGTTGTAGATAACGGCTGTTCCCGGGTCTCCGATGTACATTAGCTGCTGGTGCAGCTGCTGATTCATCACTCACTGTGCTACACGATGGCTGAACCAATAGATTGCCTAGCACCAGTTTGACCGGTCAGCATAGCGCAGGGCTGAAAAAACGATGCGCGCGGTTAGCCGATTCACGATAGAATGAAGTTCGTTCGCCCGCCGTTTCAAAAGTTAGCCTTCCTTACCAAGGTTCTTGACCGAACAAAAACCGTTCCTCGGAAGTTCCAGTCCAGGCAGATAGTGGAGTATCAACTGATGTTGTTCTGGCGAAGACTGACCGCTGCATTTGTCGTGACTTCCGTCCTTTCAATTGGTCCGGCGTTGTCTATGGACAGTTCGATCGAGGAAGCAATTAGTGCTTATCGAGCTGGTAACTTCAACAAGGCGCTCGGGCTCTTCGATCGCGCAAAAACGAAGAACAACAACGATCCTACTCTGCACTACTATCTCGCTTGTACATACCTCAAGCTGGGGTATCGGGACAGCGCGATCGAAGAGTATAAGGCGACCATCCAGATACGACCGGATGGACAATCGGCGAAAAACAGCCGCGCGGCGCTGCAGTCGCTAGGAGTGTCGATGCTGTCGACGTTCGCCAAACCTATGGCAAAACCAGACGGAACGAAGAAGGCGGCGAAACAGTCCGACTTCAAACCGAAAGTGATCAGAGTTTGGTGTGGATGCACGAACTGCCACCGACTGACGCTGGTAATACTGGATCTCATGTCTAAGTACAGGGGTATAGTAGATTTCGTTTTCGTGAAACGGGGCGAGATGAGCAAAACGACCGAAGGCATAGAAGAACATTTGTTTAACAGCGGTTGCTGCACCGCTGTTATAAACAACGCCCGTGGATCGATGAGACTGTACCCGAGCACCGATCCAGATCGTTATTTGTTCGATGGCTTTGGAGATCTAGTGAGCGGATATGGTGCCAAACTCAAGCCACAAAAGGAGGACCCCGATCTGGTTGCAAGACGCAGGGAGTTGATAAAGGATGTCGATTCGCGAATCAAGAGCGAGCAAGAAGGTATCGAGCAACTGATCAGAAGAACCGAGTCAGACACGGATCAAGAAATTGTCGAGCTTTCGGCCCAAAAGGACTCACGCGACGTTTCAGACAGAATTAGCGAGCTCAGGGAAGAAACAGCCGAGAGAGTCGAGAAATTCAGGGAAGAATCAGACAAGAAAATAAAGCTCTGGTATCTGAGAGCGGAAGAGCGTTTGAAAGCTTTGATGAACACACAGATAACTCAGCAACTTTCGAGCTGGGAGCAGACGCGAGATACCAAATATGGTGCGGAGCTGCATCCATCACTCACGTCGAGTGATGGAGAGGCTAAGAGAGAACCGACCGCCAACAACTGGGAGCGGCACGTCGGAAGATTGCATAAGCACGACAAAGAGACTTACTTGAGACTCACTAGACTTCAGCCCGAATCAAAAGACTACGACAAGCAACGAAGAATTGTCGAAGAAGAAGCGCGAATCGAAAGAGCCATAATTGTGCGAAAACAGATGCGTCCTGACGTGCCTACTATTGGAATGGACTCGCCGCCGGCACGTTCCAAGTTCATCCTGACCTGGGATGGATGCAAGGATTGCGATCGAATGGCATTGTTCTATGCTGACAATCGTCGGCGGTTCGGCGATCGGATTGAGTTCAGCATGATCAACTTCAATTCCCAATTCCAGCAAGAAAAAGAACTACGTGGTCAAAACACCCATATTCAGCGATTGAGTCCACAGGACAAATGTGCTTTCACGCTGGAAGGTGAGGATGGGTTCAGCATGTCATACAAGAAGAGAGATGCCACGGAAATCGTACTCCGAGATCTCATCAGGGTTTTCAATGACAGCAAGAAAACCGTCCTGCCAGTGGTCGACAATTCGAATCTGGCCAAGGTGAGAAATCAGGTCGTCAGTGAAACGGAAGCGTTAAATGCAGACGACGATCTATCTCTTCGGCGTCAGATTATAAGGTTGGAGGCGGAGGCAAAAGAAGAGTTGGAGAACATGAGCTCGCAAAGGAGATCCATCGGTGCAGAGTATGCGGCTCTCAAGGACCAAGTTGAAAACGAAAGAGATCGAAAGATTCAGAAAGCAAGCGACGAGTTTGAGCGCAGACGCGATGCTCGCTACGCTCACGCAAAAGAAAGGATACAGTTGATCGAATCAACCGCGGTATCATCGGGGAAACAGAGTAAATCGAAATAGCGCCTTACCCTTGGTCACATGCCAGTGTCAAGAAAAACGCTCCTAGCCACCACATGCTTTCGTTCGCAGACTGTTAGCGTGATATAGGGCGAAGTGACCTGGCGACTTCGTCGGCGGCGGCGAAAACATCTGCTTCTCGTTGCACCGGACTTTGCGCCGAGACGCACAGGATTGTGTCATCGACAAACGCCACCTGGTAATGTCGCTGTTTCCAATTTTCTCCAGCAATCTGGTAGCTGAGCTCTACCCAATCGCATGGCACTGTTCCGCTGCTGGTCTTCTCTTGATCAGGAGCGGCAGCATCGTCGAGCGAAAACTCCTCAGCGGAGAAAGGTCCCTGCACATAAATCAGTGAGTTGTCGGTTTCTACTAGAT
>CAYTDR010000348.1:0-7641 GCA_964436185.1 uncultured Candidatus Obscuribacterales bacterium
TTAGAGCGACAGAAAAACCACTGTCTCTGACCTCTCAACACTCCCTTCTTAGAACAACGTACTCAAGGAGTGCTGTGCTCGACCAGGCATTAGCCCAACTCTCGCAGTCTCTTCATTAAGACTTACTGGCAACCGGGCGAGTGTCAAATGCTTTGTGGTTAAAGGCGGGTTGTCATGCACTTTTCAACCACCCTGCTCCGCTAGCCCGGCCAAAGCCCGCGAGCTAGCGAGATCTTCGACCGAGGCGAGCCCCGACTTTTCAAGAACAGGAGAACATAGTGTCGTTCTCTTTATTAGGTTCCGGGTGGCGGTGTCTTGTCGCTTCAACACGAACTACAACCGTATAACCGGTTGCCATGTCGTCCGCTTTCTTCGTTGCCGAACGACGTTCGAAGGACCGAAGCAAACAACGCCCTTTACTCGCACTCAGTCTCATAATTTCTTTTACTATTCCACTCCGCAGGTTCATCTTTTGCGCCTTGCAATCAAACGCAACTGCTCAAGACAAACTTTCAATCCCAGTTCTGGACAGCGAAATTCGCATTTCATCATTACTCATCTGTTGGAAACGCACCAGGCATCGCACCTAATGATGTGAAGAACCGTTTTAGAGCTGCAAAAGATTGTGGAAGAACTTATAATGACCGGTGTCGGTCAATTTATCCCGTTGCCTCGCAAGATTATTTTAGAAGGTTCAAGACATGCTTCAAAAAGGCCATATTCTCAGCTCAGCCCTCGCCACTGCAGCACTAGTCAACGCCTGGGGCGTCGATTGCCCGGCGATTGCAGCACCGCTGGACGCAGAGAACAGTCTTATCGCCCAGAGCCCTTACGTTCAAACGTATTCGCAGGGCAAACCGGTTATTATAAAATCGAGGAAGTCTGGCACTACCACTGATACCAAAAAAGCCGACGATAAAACGCCTGCCGATAAGGACACCAAAGCCGCTGGCGACAAGACAGTCGACGGCAAAACAGCCACGGCAACGACTACCTCGGACTCCGTAACAGGAGACAAGAAGTCGAAGAGAGTCATAATCATGAAGCTCAAAACGCATACGGTGACCAACGACAAGAGTTGGCAGCAAGTGGGCGATTACATCGTTCTCAAAGCGGGTCAGGAATCAGCCCCGCTTACACTCACAATCACAAACGGTGCAGACGGTGCCAAACCGGTCGCCGGACTACGTACGAGCTTGGCCGGCCGCGACATTCTCACAGAGAAGAGCTTCAAAGGCAAATCAAAAATCGATCTCGATTTGACCAACGCACTATCGCCAGGTTCCACTCAGATTCTGTTCCGCATGTTCGGTCAAAAAGGTTCCGCATTCAGCTGGACGCTGACATCCAAGCAAGGTCCGTCCGTCACCAAGCTGCTTTCCGACAAATCTTCGCCAGGAAAGAAAGTCAAGGCTGAAGGTGTATTCCTTCCTAAGGAAGAGACAGCCTACAAGATTACAGTGGAGAACAAGGCTACCTCCGTCATTCCCATCAATGACAAGCAAATTGAGTTCGTCGTCCCCAAAGACGTTAAGGCGGACAAGAAGGGTGAGGTGACTGTCAGCATCACTGTCAACGGCATCAAAAGCCCAGCCCTGAAACTGAAGATTCAGGAGCCACCTGAGATCACGATGTTCAGCCATATAGCAATCAACAACTCGGCGATTCTCACCATTTCAGGGAAGAACTTCTCCACTAAAGCCGACAAAGTCAAAGTCACTTTCGGCGGTACGCCAGGCGAAATAGTCGGTGTAACCGAGACGCAGATTCAAGTTCGCCCGCCGGCTGTGGAAAGCTACCCATCCAATGTCGCGGTGTCAATCGAGGTAGACGGATTGAAATGCCAGAAACACGGCGTTCTTCAGATGAATCAGTTCAACGTGTCGAACGATAACAGCGAATCACCGTTTGAAGTCGGTGCAACCTACCAGTAGCTCTTATAATTGTCTGTGAGTCAAAGCGAGTTCCGTTGCCTCACGGGCATAGGTACTAAAGTTCCATTGAGGGCGCCTGGATGATGATGATGCTATCCGAACTGAACAAAGAGCTTGATACAATCAACGAAAGGCTGGCAAAAGTCAGCCACTATCTTTGACGTTGATGACCTGAAGAGTCAGCTTGAGCTGCTCGAGAAAGAGACTTTAGAACCAGATTTCTGGCAGGATCAAAATAAGGCCAAAGGCACGACTCAGAAGCTGAGCCGGTTACGAGCATCTATCGAACGTTTCGAGGGATGGCATAAGCGCCTCAAAGACATGAAAGACCTCGTCGAGATCGCAATGGAAGACGACGACGAGGCTCTGGTTGCGGATGTCACGGCGGAAGTTACCAAGGGCTATAAAGAGCTCGCCTTGCAACTGGAACGCTATGAGCTCGAGAGACTGCTTTCCGGAGAGTACGATGACTCCTCCGCTATAGTGACAATCAATGCCGGCGCTGGCGGAACAGACGCACAAGATTGGACGGAAATGCTCCTTCGAATGTATCTGCGCTGGTGCGAAACAAGAGGTTTCAACACGGAGCTGCTCGACAAGTCGCCTGGTGAAGAAGCAGGTTTGAAGAGTGTCACCTTCAAGGTAGAAGGTCCCTTTGCTTACGGCTATTTCTCCAGCGAGAAGGGTGTTCACAGGCTGGTTCGCAAGTCTCCCTTCAAACAAGGAAGTGACTCGAGACAGACTAGCTTCGCTGCGGTCGACATCACCCCGATGATGGATGACATCGATAATCTAGTCGAGATTCCGGACGATGACATTGAAGTAGACACGATGAGGTCTGGTGGCGCAGGCGGACAGAACGTTAACAAGGTTGAGACAGCCGTGCGAATCGTTCACATCCCAACCGGAATTGCCGTCAAGTGCCAACAAGAACGTAGCCAACTTCAGAACCGCGCCCTGGCTATGGAGCTTCTGCGCTCGAAACTTCTAGCGATTAAACAACAAGAGCGCGAAGAAGAGGTGGCGAGACTGCGCGGAGAGACAGTGCAAGCCAGCTTCGGTAACGCGATTCGCTCATATGTGCTAGACGATCGAATGGTCAAGGATGTCAGGACCCGATGCGAAACGCCGCATGTTGAGACAGTTCTGGATGGCGATCTCGATCAATTCGTCGACGCTTATTTGAGAATGCGTGCTCGCAATAACGGACATCCTTAGTTCTCTTGCGGAACTTGGTAGATGCGATCGAAACGGTCCTTAATATATAGGAATCGTTTTGCTATGCGAAGAAGCGCTTGACATGCAGAGAATGGCGTATCTTGCGCGAGCGATAACCTGGCTCTGGCAAGTTGTCATTTGCTGATATCTTGTTGGATGGTGCTCGTCGTGCGGTTCTGAGCTATTGCTCTGGTGCGAACCGCTTTCAAATTCTCAGCGACTTTGTATCCGGACTGTGAACGTTCAACTGTGCCCCAGGCCGATATGCATCGCCACAATCGGTGGATAGTCAAAAAAATCGAGTCATGCCTCTTCCACAAGTGAGCAGATAAGGCTTCGCGCGCAATTGGACCTGGCGAGGAGAACATTCCGCTTCCTGACAGCCTCGCGGGCGATGTTGCCTTCCGTTCTGTGGCGGTTCCATGACCGATGGCCTGGGGGAGTGCTTTTTTCTCTTCTACCTTTATATAGGAACGCACCAACTTCACACTGAAAGATCACAAGCTAGTATCAAAGGTTTTCAAGTGAACCTCGCCATATATTCAGGAGTTTTCCTATTGAGTCAGAAGTTTATGAATGACATCCAGTTGGCAAGGAAAGCGTTTTTTCGGCAGATCGCCGGAAACGTTCATGTATTTACCCTTTCGGCGTCTATATCACAAGTTCCTAGCGGAGCCTCGCAATCGATTTCATGTTCCCTTAAGTATTCCCAACCTCTTTACATCAAACCCTTTAGCAGCCAAGATCTCGAGACTTTTTCCTTCCCCTACCCCAAAAGCCATATCACAACGAGACTGTTTTAGGTCTATTGACAACTGTCTCGATGCCGACTGTGGCACACCTTTGTGTTTTCAGGCGTTTCAGGATTCCACAACAAAATCGTGGCGATTACTCTTTCATTTATAGTTGCCGGCAATATCAAGATGAATGGCGTCTCAATTTTTATTTACGGGTCCACTTTGATAGTTTCTGCATATCCATCTGATCAGCACAACACGAGCGACCAAACCACCTAATTCCCAGCCCCAGTTCCCAAATCCAATCTATAGAACAGCAGCGCAACCGAGCGGGGCAAACCACGGGGATTAATAAGGATGGTTTTCACACGTGAGTGATGAAGTCTGTCTTTTTGGAATACGCGTGCACTGACGTAGCGCATGCGCAGTTTTTCCTTGCGGCAGCCCGAGTGGATGTCCGCGTTTTCGAAGCCGATTAACCGTGAGCGAACATCTCTAGGTTACGTCGCACCTTCACTTGTCACAGCGGCTGACACACGTCAACCGTAAACAGATTCCTACCCAATAGGAGGTCATCTAACATGACAACTGACGAACGACTGACAAAAGCGCTCGCGTTGCCTCCCCTGACCGACTCTCCGATGTCGTTCCCTCAGTTTCTCCAGGAACTGGCGGGCGATCGGAAGTTGGCAGATACCGCACCTGCAGTAGTCCTTCGCGCAATTAGCGACATGGGCTGCGAAGAGGTCGACCAGGAGAAGGACCCGGAGCGCAAGGCGTATCTCAAGACGCTTAGCGAAGCCGGCATCCCCTCGTGGAAGGCTTTCTACAATGTCTGTGGAAGCCAACTCTTCGCCCTTCGCATGGTCGAGCGCTTCTTGAAGCCTGCCGCCGCCAACGGCGCTCAGCTCAAGAAGATTCTCATCATCGAAGGTGGACCCGGCTCTGGTAAGGACTTCTTCAAGGACGGCATCAAGCAGGCGCTTGAGGCAACCGGGAAGGTTTACGCAGTCAAAGGCTGCCCGGATCACGAAAATCCGGTCAATCTGTTGAAGCTTCTCTCTGATGAACAGTTGGCGGAGGTAGCGGCAATCTTCGGCGTCGAGCTGAAGACCGTTCAGGACATGCTCCTGGCTGCCGGCTCTCCGTGCGAGCAGTGCTACCGCAAGGTCATGGGCACTCTCGACAAGCCGCTTGATAGCCCCAATCTGTCCGTCATCCAGGTCGAACGCATCCGCCTGTCGGAACGCTCTGCGGGTGTCTTCGAATGGCAGCCGGGTCAGGATTGCTCTCTGGTCAACGCGCTGCGCCGGGCAAACCGTGGCTTCATCGCCATGCCGGACGCGTTCCTCGAGCGAATTCCGGAAGCCGGTAAGACGGATGAACGTCTGATCCTTCTAGACGCGACTCAGTACAGGCGGTTGCCTGGCTCGGCGACGTGCAGTCTCGAGACGGTCTCCCCCAGCCCGCTTGACGTGTTCATGATGGCGTCCACCAACGCCAAGGCTTTCGCCAAGTTCCTCGAGACGCTGCCTGACCAGGACGCCTTCACCGGTCGCTCCGAACAGCTGAAGCTGCCGTACAACCTGGTACGGGTCGAGGAAGAGCGCGCCTACCGGAACGAGCTTGCTCGCTATAAGAAGACCGCCGAATTCGGTCCGCTCGCTATTAAGATGATTGCCACCCTGGCCGTCATCAGCCGATACGGCGTTCCTAAGAAGAGTGATCCGTTTGTCCATCCTCTTGATCGGCTGCGCCTGCTTCAGGGCGAAGAGATCAAGGCGAAGACGCGGGCCGGCAGCGAGTGGGAAGACATCTGGTCGACCAAGGTGACCTCTTCCTATGATTCGGGCAGCCGTTACGGCGGTTCCTCGACCTACGGTGGTTACGGTGGTGGCTACGGTGGCTACTCCAGCGGTTACGGCAGCGGATACAGCTCCGGCAGCTCCTCGTCGAGCGACTCGTCCGAGTCGGAGATCAAGTACACCGCCATGCCTGTCCCCGCGGACATGCCTCTCTCGCCAGCCATGATGTGGCAACTGATTGGCTCGGACGAAGGTCTGGCCGGTCTGGACATGCGCTTCATGCTCAACCTGCTCTCTCGCATCAACAGCTACGGTCTCGGTAGCGACGAGAAGCGGACCGGCGGTAAGAAGCCCTCGCGAAAGATCGTCACCGCGCTCGAGTCGATCATGCTTCTGCGCTCCGCTATCTACGACAAGCTGACCAACACCTCCAACCTGACGCCCGAGCAGAAGGCCGTTCTGCAGCGCTGCCAGAAGTGGCTGGGTGGTGCTCCCGGTCCGGGCGAAACCTGGACGTCCGTGGCTACCTCCAAGCCAGGCTTGATCGAAGGTGAGTACCGGCGCTTGCTCAAGGATCAGCTGCTGCAAGTGTTCTGCCCTGACTACCACGCTCGCGCCCAGCAGCTCTTCGAAGAGTACAAGCTGCACGCGGTGGCGTCGGTGATCGACCAGAAGACCGTCAAGCACCCGATTTACGGTGACATCCCCGTCGATCACAGCATCGTCGATGATGTGGACCGGTTCCGGCTGGGCAAGGTCAAGAACGCTTACCTCACGGAAGACGACAAGCGCTTCCGCAAGGCGTTCAACACCATGGTCTCGGACCGCAAGGACGAAGCCGTGGAGGAGCGTTTGAAGGCGCTTCCGGAAGCGGAGCACACCGACGAGACGCGTCGTCGTCTGCGTCAGGAATTCCGCGAAACCTGGGAGACCATCCCGGAGCTTGCCAACGCCATCCGCGCCAAGCTCGATTCTGAGATTGCCGAAGCGATCGAAAAGCTTCTCTCAACTGAAGTCACCTCGAACCTCAAGGCGGAAGAGCTGGAGCGACTGGAGCAAGCGAAGCGGCTGCTTGAGCAGATCGGCTATCACGCTGAAGCCCAGAAGTCCATTCTCGATTACGCCAAACGGGTCAAAGTTTGGGCTCACAAGTCCTAACCCGGGCTCCCCTAGTCCTAACTCACACAGGAGAAGATCACAATGTCTGAAAACAAGATCTACACGCGGGAAACCCATCCGCAACTGTTCCTGCCTTCGGATCCGTTCCCGTACTCGTTCCCGGGAAAGAAGGCTGTTCTTCGCGACTACCTGAAGGTACTCCGGAAAAACCCGGCGTACGCCGAGGCGACTCACAGCGCCTTCCACCGGCTGTTCGTCCGCGAGGGTCTGAACACCAACCGGTCCGACGCCATCCAGCGCATGACCGGCCGTGACATCCCCGCGTACAACACCTGCGCGGACTTCTACGGCGTCGAGGAATACATCCACGACATCGTCACCTCGTACGGTTACCAGGCGGCCGAGGGTGGTCGTGCCCGTAAGAAGGCGCTCGCCATCACCGGTTCTCCCGGTGCCGGCAAGTCGGACTTCGTCAACCTGATTCAGTACAAGGTCATGCGCAAGCGGGAGCCCATCCCGTTCCTGGCTGGTTCGCCCATGTGGAGCAACCCGCTCAACGCGCTCTTCCTGCCCAAGCTCATCGCCGGCAAGAAGACCCGTCGGCGCACGGACCAGATGGTCACCGAGCTGACCGGCATCGTCGAGCGCCTCGATCTCTCCGGTGATTCGGAGCTCGATTGGGATTCGCCGGAAGTGGTCGACGTGCTCCGCAAGTTCGGCCTCAAGGGCAAGCTCAACGACCTGCAGCTCGCCGAGCTGATCATGAAGGACGAAGACGCCTTCGTGAAGGTCGTGTGCTTCGGTCTGGGTCTGCCGAAGGTGAGCGTC
>CAYTDR010000349.1:0-7633 GCA_964436185.1 uncultured Candidatus Obscuribacterales bacterium
TGTCGAGGTTGGATTGGTATGTTGTTGCTTGGTGGTTGTGCCTCCTGCTGTGAGTTGCGAACATTTCCTTGAGCGAGTTGTCTCGGCAAGGCTTGTTGTCCTGGCCTCGCGTAGCCTTGCCTCTGGACTTGCTGTTGCGCGTTTCCTTGTGGCACAAATGCTTGCTGCCCTGTTCGAACATCGCCTTGAGCCTGACCGATCGCCGGTGGAAGACCTGAGATCAGAATCGAACCTGCAACCAATGAAGCGAAGAGGCGTGTATATTGCCGTGACATTCCGGATTTTAAGTCTGTCGCAGTGTGATTACAAAAAGCGTGTCTTCGTGCGTTCGGGGAGTCGATCTTCGGCATTTTTCTCCATCCACGTACGTGGTTCACAATATGCTACGAGTTGGAGATTATGCCATATTATCTGTCTCTATAGAATGTCAGGCTTATCATATTGTGGAGAGGTAACTCCTCACCGGGCAATTGAAGCCACTGGTTGATTTCTAGCTGACTGCCAGTTGGCTTGACCGAGATGGCAAGCGCGCGAACAAACGAGGAAATAATCAGGCAACATGTCACATGCAGTAACTTTCGAGATTGAGTCCCACTGTAACTCTACTCATGCCAGAACCGGCAGATTGACCACCCCTCATGGTGTCGTGGAGACGCCGGTATTTATGCCCGTAGGCACGAATGCTGCCCTCAAAGCCATGACTTTCGATCAGGTTCGAGACTGCGGCGCTCAGATAGTTCTCTCCAATGCCTACCACCTTTTCTTGCGTCCCGGTCATGAGCTCATCGCCGAAGCTGGTGGACTGCATAACTTCATGTCCTGGTCAGAGCCCATTTTGACTGATTCCGGTGGCTTTCAAGTGTTTTCTTTGGACTACCTGCGAAAGATCACCGATGAAGGCGTGATGTTCAAGGACCACAAGGGTGGCAAAATGCACTTCATCGGGCCTGCTCGTTCAATGGAGATTCAGAACGCTCTAGGCGCAGACATAATCATGGCGTTTGATGAGTGTGTGAAGAACCCTGCCACTTACAGCGAAGCGGAAGCAGCAATGAACCGTACTCATCAGTGGTTGTCCACGTGCGTTCAGACGCATGCAAAACCGGATAAACAGGCTTTGTTCGGCATCGTCCAAGGCAGCATGTATGAAGATCTGCGATCCCAATCGGTCGAATACGTCACCAGCATTGACCTGCCCGGTTATGCAATCGGTGGAGTGGCTGTAGGAGAGACACGCAGTGAGATTGAGAGAATTGTAATGTATACCACTCCCTTGTTGCCGCGGGAGAAACCCCGATACCTGATGGGAGTCGGCACGCCTTGGGATATTGTATATGCTATCAAATGCGGTATCGATATGTTCGACTGTGTGTCGCCCACCAGACTGGCGAGACACGGTGCAGCCTTCACTGGCAGGGGACGAATCTCGCTTAAAAATGCGGAGTACAGGCGCAACTTCGGCCCTGTGGATGAGAATTGCGATTGCTTTACTTGTGCACGCTACTCTTGTGCCTATATACACCATCTGGTACGCCAGAAAGAGATGGTTGGGGCAATTCTTCTTTCTATACATAATGTACGGTACCTGATAAGCGTCGCCCGCACGTGCAGGCAGGCTATCATCGAAGGCCGTTTTGAGGCGCTCTACGAGCAAATGGCAAGCGAGATCTTCGAAACAGATGGGACTCGGCGGGTGTAAATGCGTCGGTGATTTTGCGAGCCTTTGTCGGTGAAAGGAGGCCGTCCTAACCTCGACTCCCAGCCAGTCTCCCTTGCAAAGTACGCGCGTTTATTTCTGAAGCAGCCTCGCCGCTAGGTTCGCACTTTCTCCGAAGACAATCGATTTCTCTCAGGGAAAGCTTCGGCTATTGACGTATTGACGACAGTTCGGCGCACAAAATCTTCAACCGGTTCCAGAACCCTGTACCCGGTTCGAAAGTGAATAGAACCGGTCTTCAGTCCGTTTTAGCTTCCTTGACTTCCTGCGCGTCCTCACCAATCTCTAAGAGCATTGGACCGCTTGATTTGTCTTGGGTAATTAGTCGGGAACTGTCTTCTTTTCCCATTTGGCCTTTGAGTTCCAACAGTTCCATTTCTATGTCTGCCTGACCTTCGAAACTTCGGAACTGCTTCTCTAAAGAGTCGCCAGCTATCTCTGCCAGTGCTTGAGCTCGTGCTTCTTTCTCAGCGACCTTCGTCTCCATTCTCTCCATTATCGAAAGAGCGCCGTTAGGGCTAGAGCGAGAAAGAATCTCGTTTGCGCGGGAAGTTGCTTGAGCAGCCTTGTCTCTGGCAATAAGCACTTGCTTCTTGGTGTAAGCCTTTTGAACTTCGTTTTCCAACTCGGTTAGCCGCTGACGCAATGCGGAGGTGGCTTCTTTCTGAGACTTGAGTTGAACCTCCAGATCAGTAGCCGCTTGTGCATACTGCGTCTTTCGCTGTAGCGCTTGACGAGCCAACTCGTCGTTGCTTTGTTGCACAGCCATGGCGGCTCGGTTCTGCCAGGTGGCTGCTTGATCCTTGTTTTTCTGCAGTTGCTGCTCTAACTGCTTCTCGGTCGCGATTGCTTGAGCAACTGCTTGCCTGACCTGAATCAAATTGGATTGGAGTTCCTGATATGTCTGCTCAAGCATCATTTGAGGATCTTCGACCTTTCCAAGAAGGGCGTTGATCAATGCCTTGAACACCATTGATATCCGTTGGAACATCCTTTGACAACTCCTTACGGGTCTACTCCTGAGAGTCTAATGTACTGACCCTTTGACAAACTCTTAGCACAGATTAATTAGTGTAGCAAATACACAATTTTGTTATTCCCAAACTTTAAGGGGAAACTCCAACCTGACACATACCATTAAATAGCAACGGAAGGTTAGTTTCCTTCCCATGCACATTTATATCCTGCTTTCTCTGTTCTTGCCATTCTTTAGGCAAGAGAGTTTGGACTTTGCTCATCAATCAGCCAATTATGAGACACAGTCGCCGGATAGGAACCTATTGATGCGTACTAACTGCTATATCTTGTTTATAACGTCAGCGATTGTGATCGAATCGGATTAAGAGAAGATGAAAGATGCAAACAAGGAAAAAGGCGGTGGCCCTCCTGGGTGGATGGTAGCATCGGGATGGGGAATGAGCCTTGTCATGTTCACGTGTGTACTGGGTTTTGCCGGTTATTGGGTCGGCGATAAGCTGGGCGGATACTGGTCGATCATTTTGCTGCTTTTGGGTCTGGTAGTGGGTTTCACACTTGGACTTTTCAAAATCTACCGAGAGTCAGAAAAACTGAATGCTTCTCAACCCATACCTGCGGGCGCTAAGCCGCTGGACGACACCGATCTTTCGTCATGAAGCTATCCGCTGAACTAGCCTTGAATACCGGTTCATAAGGGAATTTTTCCGGTGATTGAATCAGGCTAAACAATTATCTATCTCTAGCAAACGCTGGTCGTACCTCAGTACAAGCGCTTTTCGATTTCGACATTTTGCAAACGTTCTATCCAGGTTGAGCCTTGTGAAAGGTACCATCTGATATCATTTGTTGCCGTATATCGCTTGGGAAGGACAGGCGCGAGCCGTCCTGGGATGAGGCAAATGTTAGGTAAGCACTATATCGTTTCACAGGTTCCGGGACTGGAACAGACCGCCGAACAGACGGTTCCTTGGTTCGGCACACTCGGTGACGTTCATGCCGACACAGTCGTGTTTAGTTGGGTAATCATGCTCCTCATATTGGGGTTCTTCGGAGCAGTGGTCAAGCCTCAGCTAGTAGCTGACGGACCGGGCGGACCGATCCAGGGATTTGCCGAGGAGCTTTACAAATTCGTCGACGGTCTTGCGCACAGCCAGATTGGTCAGAAGTACAAGCCATTCTTGCCATTGATTGCGGCAATATTTATTTTTGTATTAATGGGTAATTTGTTTGGAATCGGTCCTTGGGCAGCATTCGTTCATATCCCCGGCTGGCCCCATTTACCCCACAAACCGCATGAACACTTCGAGATCGCATCGCCTACTACAGATATAAACGTAACTGCTGGTTTGGCACTCCTCTCTTTGGTTGTTTATCTCGGAGCCGGTATATGGGCTCATGGACCTGGTTATCTCAAGCTTTTCCTCAGTCCAATGGCACCTATTGAATTCATGGATTTGGTTATTCGACCGGTTACATTGACTCTCCGATTGCTCCTTGTCATTACTGCAGACGAAATCACCAGGCTCGTGGCATTGATGCTCCTGCCTTGGATTGCGCCTACTTTTGTAATGGCGTTCGAGATCTTTATCGCCTTTATTCAGGCGTTTGTATTTGCCTTGTTATCCGCCATTTACATTGGTCTTGCGGTAGCGGATCATCATTGAGGCTACTGTTATAATCTAGGGCGCTGTCGAAGCGGCTTAGGCTTGAACACTTGCTTTACGCGGTTTAAACCTGAGTCTCGTCTCACATTGAATGAGGTGAAACCGATTCGACTAGCGGTAGTGACAATTCAATCTTGAATTCAGTTGAGGGAGGCAGAAGTGGATCACCAACTAATTGCTCAGGCCGGAGCCGCTGCATCGACAATCGATGCTGACACATTAATCAAAGCAGCTTCCAGAATTGGTGCTGGAATTGCGGCCGTAGGCGTATTCGGACCTGGAATCGGAATCGGCGTTGCTGCATCCAAGGCTCTGGAAGGGATGGCAAGACAGCCCGAAATGACCGGTAAACTACTGGCTAACGGCATCATCTTCGCCGCTCTGATGGAAGCGCTGGGACTGTTCGCATTCGCGATCGCAATCCTTCTCTACCTGTTCCCGACCGGGTTTTAACGGTAAGCGAATTGTGAGACTCGATATGATCGCATGCGATCCTGTCGAGCACACATGATTCGCTATCAAAACAGTTTAGAGTCAAAAAGGGCGCCCCTACACCATCGCGAAGCAATGTTCGAAATCAATCTAACCATCGTTATATTCGCCGTAAGCTTCCTTGTCTTTATGTCTCTATTGAACGAGGTTTTCCTAAAACCCGTTGGAGAGGTAATCGAGAAGCGGCAGGCTTTGATTCAGGGCGAGCATGATGCCGGAAAGCAGTATCGTACTGAAGCCCAGCTGAAGCTGGAAAATTACGAAAAAAGGCTTGCCGGCATGCGTGAAGAGGCGCAGCAGATTATCAGTGATGCTGTGAACGAAGCACAAGCAAGGCGCAATGAGCGCATCAGCGCCCTGAAAGACAACACGCGCAGGAGACTGGAAGCAGAGAAGGAGAAACTCAATCAAGAGACTCCCGCATTGCTTGAAGGTTTGATCTCACATGAGGTAGCTCTCGTGGATCAGATCGTCACCAAGCTCCTGGGTGATTCGCGAGGCGTAGAGTTCAGTCCTGATCGGGTGAAAAGAGCCCTGGAGGAAGCCATCTAATGTTTTTCTTTGCAGAGGTTCATCACCAACTCAGTTTCGTTGAGGTTCTCACCGACGGCAAGAGCAATGTAATCAACTGGCTCTTGTTAGTCATCGCCATCGGCTATGGCTGGTTAAAACTCGTGCCTCCGATGTTCGAGGCTAGACAGAGAAAAATCCAGGAGTCGATCGCCAACGCCAGGCAAGACAGTGGCGAAGGAAAGGCGTTTCTCACCGAGCAGGAGGCACGCATCTCCAACGCGGAAAAGGAGTCGGCACGAATTGTTGATGAGGCACGTGCCGTTGCCGCGCAGATGAAGGCCGATATCGAAGCTCAAACAGAAGCAGAGATCGACAGACTTCATCATAAGCTCGAGGCTGCCTTGCTAAACGAAAGGCAGTTGTTAATCAATGACCTGCGATCAAAAGCAGCCATAGCAGCTATCCATTTGTCTCGCGCCTACTTAGAGGCGAACATAACCGATGCTGATAAGAAGCGGCTTTTGTCTCAGTTCATGCAACAGCTGGATACGGTGAGCTCGGAGAAATCCTTCTCCCCGGGCACCGACAAAGTAGAATCCAGGCGTTAAGCCTGGCTTTCTTGTATACCTTCTTAGGAATCGCTGGAGGAAGTTTGAATGAAAGGTGAGTTAGCAGCAGTCGCATCTCAATACGCTGAAGCTGCTCTTGAGCTTTCCATCGAGGATGACAAGGTCAACGGTCGCCAAATCGGATCCGGATCGATAACGGAACGAGTACGCGCCGATCTACTTACCATCAAAGAGGTTTTCGCGCTCACCCCCGAGCTCAGGCTAGTGCTCAATCACCCGGCGGTCGGAGCTGAGGAGAAGACCAATCTCCTTATGTCGACGTTTGAGGGTAAAGTGTGCGATCTGACACTGCGATTACTAAACCTCCTGTCGATAAGGCGACGACTCAACGTCATCGACCTGGTCGAAGAGGAGTTCACCAAACTTCTGAAAGCTAAATTGAATATTGTCTCAGCTCGACTCTATTGCGCCGAGTCGCTCAATGCCAACGAGATGGCTGACATAAAAGCACGGCTGGTCGAGCATCTAGGCAAACGCCTGGATCTCGATGTGGAAGTGGACAAGAGCCTGATCGGTGGAGTCGTACTCAAAATCGGCGATCAGGTGATTGATGGCAGCTTGAAAGGCAAGCTTCAAGAGATCGAGAAAGAGCTTTGCTCAGTATAAGATGCAGAATTTTGAATCAGGAATGCAGACCGCAAGCCTGAATCCAATTAGATAGAACGAAAGTTCAGGACAAAAAAACAGGTACCAGAGGAAAAGAAGATGGCAATCCGACCCGACGAAATTACATCGGTTTTGAAATCACAACTGGAGCAGTACAAATCCAAGCTCAACGTCAGCAATGTTGGCTCAGTGCTGCAGGTTGGCGATGGCATCTCGCGTGTATACGGCATGGAGAAAGCCATGTCGATGGAACTGGTACAGTTCGAAGACGAAGAGAAGACCATGGGAATGGTGCTCAACCTGGAAGAAGATAACGTCGGCGTGGTGCTACTCGGCAACGGACGAAAAATTGCTGAGGGAACCGCAGTCCGGACTACTGGCCGTATCGCCTCGATTCCAGTCGGCGAAGCGCTTCTTGGAAGAGTGGTAAGCCCAATCGGTGAGCCGTTGGATGGAAAAGGTCCAATCATCACAGACGACTACAGACCTCTGGAATTCGTTGCCCCTGGTATCGTCAAAAGAAAATCAGTGCATGAGCCTCTGATGACCGGGCTGGCATCAATCGACGCCATGATCCCGATCGGCAGAGGACAACGAGAGCTGATCATCGGCGACAGACAAACCGGCAAAACTGCCATCGCCATAGATACCATTATCAATCAGAAAAACCAGCCTAATCGCCCGATTTGCATTTATGTGGCAATCGGTCAAAAATCGAGTAACGTCGGAAGAATTCAGCGAATTCTCGAAGAGAACGGCGCCATGGAGTACACCGTGATCGTCTGCGCTCCTGCGACAGATGCACCCGCACTCCAGTTCCTGGCTCCCTATGCCGGTTGCGCCATCGGTGAGTACTTCATGTGGAAAGGTCAGCACGCAGTTTGCGTATACGATGACCTTTCGAAACACGCTCAAGCCTACCGTGCAATGAGCTTGCTGCTCAGACGTCCGCCAGGTCGTGAAGCTTATCCCGGAGACGTGTTCTATTTGCATAGCCGCTTGCTCGAACGTGCAGCCAAGTTGAGCGATGCTCT
>CAYTDR010000350.1:0-7631 GCA_964436185.1 uncultured Candidatus Obscuribacterales bacterium
TGAGTCCTGCTTCATGATGTCAAGCGTAAGATCACCACTCATACGGGAAAGATTTGCGCACCGAACTAAAGAGCTAAGTTCAATACAAAACCTGGACAAGTGAAGCGATTCAGGACAATCACATGCCCCTTTATTTGAGTAAATCGCACTTGACAGCCATGAATAAACAGTCTAATATCACAAGTGCTGCCACTCTTGAAATCTCTGGGGCGAATGGAGGGCGACAACGATTGGCAGCGCAATACCACACGTTTTGGCACGAGAGCGGACTGCTCTTGGCCGTAGATACGTGTGCTCACCCAGTGGTGCTGGGCAGCAACTGGACACCACGGGCGATGCCTGTTTCAGCCAACATTTCGTGTGGGCCCTGAAGGTTCATACCGTTCTGTGCCACCACCAGCGAAGCCATGCAAGCTGCCGGCGGCTGGAAAATCTGGCTAGCGAAACGCCTGGCACCAATTTTCCGCAGCGCAATCACGCTTAGTCGATGCCTAGTGATACCATTAATGGTTCTCACTGTGATGGGCAGAGGTCGTAACGCATCGATAACGACCCTAAAATCGGCTATTCATGCCACTCTCTATCAACCCCTGAAAACGAATAGAATTCGGCAGATGCCGAATTCCATTCGAGAGTATGGCAGAATCGCTCTGAGAAACCTTTTAGAGTCGGCGGAATGATAGGGGGTGCCACAGTTTTCGCGAGAATTGAAATCAGTTTGCCGATTTACCGCAAGTGGCTGACCGCTCCCCTATCATTTGCCTTTCGGACCTCACCTCGGACGAATCTTAGTGATGTCGCCCTGTCTATGTCTCTAATCATATGCAATCGAATTGGATTGGGAGTAAACAGATTCCTATATATTTGTTGGTAAAAACCTATATTCACATCCAGGCGTTTTTATGATTCAGACTTTTCTCTAGACCAATGCATCTCGAAACCGGCTTATAGTCAGCGTTTTATACTCAGACTCTTTCGATGAACGATTGAATTGCATATAAGTAAGTAATAGATCTGCTCCGGAACATATTACATATATGATCAACATCAATCACGAAATCAGCCAGGCCAGCGCGTTTCTTTGTACAATGCAACTATACCGCCTACGATTTTTTTACTACTTTTAGATTTTCTTTTCGCCTTCAGGGATACCTGACGGCAACTTACTAAAAAACGGAAACCCCAAAAGAGGAGGAGCTGATTAATCAGAACCTTTGACGTTTGAACGCTTGCGCCTAAATCGGCTTGCGATTAGTGGTTCTCATATGTTCAATGGTGAGACCGACATCGAACGATCTCAGCCTTCATAGCTGGTGGCGACGCCTTAGATATGTTGGAAGCAGTTGGAGCGACTTGATAGTGAGTCTTAAGAAATAAAATCAGTCGGAACTCGTGAGTTCGAGGTTCCGAACCAGCTGGATTGAGCTATAAATCCAGTACAGATCCTCCTCAAAAGCCCGCCATCCGATTTGTAAACAAAAAAACCTGATTTTCGTGTCTATACGGAAAAAGCATATACGTTTTTATATGCAATCCTAGCCCCGCCAGGAAAAGGGCGCAGGCATAATGATTGTAAGTGTCTGTGCGTCTGGAATCCTGAGTGGTGGTAGAAATGGGGCGGAAATGACCGTCCAAGCGAAGTCTGTGAAATGAGCAACTCGAATGAAATCACTTCGCGTAAGCGCGAAGGGCTACCGCATGAGTCGAAGAACTACGACTTGTCGTTCGCTTACTCGTTCAATTGGGAAAATGAAGAGGACATAAGGGAGGCATTGAAGGTCTTGTTATGTAATAACGAAATAGGGCAATTGCCACGTAAGACTCGAACATATAGAGAGCTCCAGGCGAGAAAGGACAATGCCGCCCTGGAAGCAGCTCGAATTCGTTGGCTATTGGCAATTAATCCGAACACTCCTCCGCCTGTTCTGGATCACTTGACTCATAACTCGCCGTCGTCAATGCTCGAACGGATAGCCGAGCACCCAAGGGCTCACTCGACAACACTGATTCGGCTTGCCAATCATGAAGATGGACAAGTCAGAGCAGCCGTCACCGAGAACATCAATACACCGATGAAAGTTCTCTGGCGCTTGTCGAGGGATACCTGCCCGGATGTTCGCCTGCGTATAGCGGAAGGGTATCATGTACCGTTTGCAATTTTGAATGTTCTTGTTGAGGATGAGAATCCATTTGTAGCCGAGCGCGCGAAGAAAACTATTTCCCGACTACTCTGTGAAGTGGCTGAAATTCGAGCCACCTGACCATCTCTAGCTTTTGTCGTCAGCGGTTCTTGCAGGTCTCTCTCTTTTAGAGGGGCCTGCAGATCCATTTGGGGTCTGCACGATTCGCATCGCACCACAATTTATTGCGCGGGCGCCTGCAAATCTTTGAACATAATGATGGGAAACTCGCTTCTTTGTGCGACGTTCTTTGCTACTTTCGCTGCCGACAAGAGTAATCCGACGTCTCGACAATCCTCAGGAATTCCTGCGATTCCCATGGCAATAGCGAGACATTGAGGATCCATGCCTGATACCAAACTCGCCATTCTCAGTACTTCCAGAATTCTGTATCCGAGCACTACTGCTGATGTCGTTTCCGTATTAGGAAGAAGGAGCGCGTAGTTTAGCGCCTCGAAGTGAGCAAGTACGTCAATACTGCGCTTGACCACATCTATTCGTCTTGCTGCTTCTGCTACAGCTTGGACTGGCAGCGCTTCCAACTTTTGTCCTGTCCAGATCCACATCTCAAAAACGATAACGGAGAAAGGTGCGTGATAGAACTGGAATCGAAAATACTCTTGCTCGATGAAATACTGAAATGCGGAATACGAGAAGACGCCTGTGTCCGGTCGCTTCATACCGCGTACTACTGATTCGATCGCCGAACGTTCAAGAGCAGTCGATTGAAGCAAGCTTGCCTTGTCACGAACCTGAGGACGATCCGAAAGCTCGATCAGATCGCATTGAATCATGTTGAAGAGAACAGGAACCCAGTCCTTCTTCACCATCGGCCGTTCTCGGAGGATGTCGAATAGTGTGCTGTTGCCATCGACACGAAGATAAAATTGTTTTTGTAGCTCCAGATCTACCGGCGCTCCCTGGTTCACCTTTTCTTCGAACTCAGGCTCGGTAGTGTTTGGATGTTTCTTGGCTAGATAACTCTCCATCTTCAAACCAGAGTTGAGTAGGAACTTACTCTGGTCGAGCAGTGTGACGCTCTCCATGAGAATTGCGTCGACGCGCTTGGTGACGGTCGCTTGCTCGGAGGTTTCATCGCGATAGAAAGCGAACTTTCCGGTTTCCCAGGTAACGAGCTCCATAATCGCCAGCTCGCCTTTGAGGTTCAACACCTGAGCATGAGTAAGATTGCCATCCACGAAAAACAGATCTGCTGCTGTCTGCTCGTTCGAAATAACCAGTTTGCCTGATTTACTTCCCCATGCAATCGATTGCAAGAGGCTTGGTATCGGCATATCTTCCAGCGTTCCCTCCATAGTGGGGGCTTTCAGAAGCCTGGAGGGCTCGAACACCGGCAACTTCGTGTTGGTGGTCGTTAGTTGACCTAAGCCCATTAACGAAGTGCTGTATGAGCTGGAGAGTCCGGTGTTGCGCTCTGTCGTTTCGCCCAGGAGCTGCGCTTGATTCATCGCCGCCCCCATGTCTTCCGTCGATGCCGAGAGCACCAGATTAAGAACCAGGGCAACGTCACCAGTCATGTAATGCCAGACCTGGACCTCTGCGCGTCCTTCTCCGACAAGCAAAATCCACTCAGGTTCACCGCCATCGGGGCGGCATGTGACGAGCAATCGGTAGATGTCCGACTTGTTTCGTTTATTCCAAGACAATTCAACGGTTAGACCAACTTTTGCTCGCGCTTGCTCGACAGCGTATATCACATTGTCGATACCTGGCAGTGAGTCGAGCCTTGGTAATCTGCTTACTGTTTGCGTTCTGGGACGATACATGACAACCGGATGAGTTTGGTCTTTATTAAAGACTACCAGATTACAGGCTCAAGGTAAAAAGAAGGCACCATTTCAACGAATCATTGCATTCTATGGCAGCAAGGCTTTCAGGCACTTACTGCAACTGTGTTCGCGGAGATAGGATGCAACGCGCCGCTTCGATCACCGAATCTGCGTGAACGTTCAATCTAGCTAACGCACCAAAGATGGTATGTTCGCCCACGCTGCTTTTTATCTTTCTCAATGAACGGTCACTATATATGGTGAGCGTTATCTTCTGCTTCCTTTAAAACGAGCTCTGAGGCGACGGTTGAGCTCAGCCTGTACATCTCCCTCGATTTGTGCGGACAGAAGTCTCGCTGTATTCTCCACCTCGTCTCTGTCATCGCTGCGCGAATAACTGACACTCTTGTCCAGCTGCATTTCCCAATCGCCTTCTCTCGTTGCGAGATTGAGGGGGAACGGCAACCAGGGGAAAAACGGTGTCAACGGAAAAAACGGTAGACTGAGCATCTTCGCCAGTCCATCCATATTGCAAAGCATCGGAACAGCTTCATCAGCGCCCATGGTGGTTAATGGGAATATGGCTGCGCCCTCTTCCACGGCTGGCAACAATCTCGTCCAATCGAACTCAACCAGCCTGTAGCGTTCATGATAAGGCTTGGACAGCCCGGCGACCCCTTCCGGGAATACGGCAACAATCTCGCCTTTGGCAAGCAATCGCTTCATGCTGGTTGAAGACCAGGGCACAAAGCCGATCTCGATGAGGAAAGCGTTTATTCGCTCATCGGCAATCCAATCAAGTTCGCACATAATGTGGACTCGGCGTGGATTTTGGCGATAGGACATGAGCGCATAGATGAGCATCAATGCCTGCCAGGGAAGCACGCTGCCTTGATTACCCACGATCACTGCGGGACCGGCTTTGGGAAGGAGCTCCAAACCGGAGAACTTCACCTTCCACCAGTCGAAATAGAGGAAGCTGAGGAATGGCTCCAGACGCGCTAAAACTCGGAGATCAAAACCGTAGTAGCGATCCGACCTTGTAGAACGGCGAACAAATTGTCGATAGGTAGAGGCAAAGTGAGTCACTTACTTATCTCCCTTGTTGTTGCTTTCTCCACTTTTCCAGCCGGTAAACATTGAAGAGCGCTGGCGCAAGAGTTGGTTGAGATCGCGTTGGATGGTGTATTGAATCTCTCGGGCTATTGACAAGACAAGCTTCCTGTCCTTCGCCTTTTCTGGCGGGTATCCTAGATCGATCGGCTTGTGGATGTTGACGAGCCACCTGACCGGAAGCGGAATGAACATTATCGGAAACGGCATCCAGGGGAAAGTCATGGTCACGGGAAAGAACGGCATGTGCAGGATCTGCGAAACCTTTTTCAGGTTTACGAAGTTGGGAAAGATCTCGTCGCCTCCGACAGTGGCGACCGGAATGATCGGAGTTTGGGTGGCTATTGCCAGTTGAACGAATCCAGGATGGAAGTCATATACGCGATAGCGCTCGCGAAAAGGTTTGCCTACTCCCCTTATGCCTTCCGGATACACACCGACGAGCTCGTTTTTAGACAACAACTTCTCAGCAGTAGGGAGAGTCGCACGAACTTGACCTGTCTCGACAATCCAATCGGATAGTCCCGGCACCGAAAAGAACCAATCGGTGACCAGGTAGCGAATGCGCCTGGGATTGGGATGAGAATGACACATAGCAATGCTGATCATGCCGCCGTCAAGAGGCAGAAGTCCGGAATGGTTGCCAACGAGAAGCCCGCGCCCTTCGCCCGGAATATTCTCCAGTCCTCGTATATCGACTTTGAAGTATTCTTCGAAGAGGAAACTGAAAATCGGCTCCCACCGCGCGAAAGTTTTCAAGTCATAGCCAAACTCGTCTTCTTCGCCAGCGTACCGTTCGTAGTAACTTGGCGATCGTTTTGCGAGGTGAGCCAGCGGATCGGCTATTGCTAGCGTCTTAAGATTCGTCCAAGTAGCCACAGGAAGCCTAATACCCCCGGTCCGAAAGAGACAAACAAAATGAATTTCCTGATCAGATTTTCGAGCATCGACTTCGACCGGCTGGCGACATGCTCCGTTTCATTCTCTTCACCAGTAGCGTCTGAACCGTTGGTCGCCCGTTGATAATCAACCATACACGTCGCTCCTAGTCTTGGATGTAGCGAGTAATGTTGCTATATATAGCAGCATTAGTATAGGCCCTTGCTATTTATCAGGACACCGCACATGGCACGTGGTTAATAAAGATTTACCGCGCCCATCGCGGACGCTGAGCTGGGGAATCGTCACTGGAAAATGAGATAATCATTGGGCTTGTTAGGAGGAAGACGACATGCAGCCAGACATGAACCAACTATTTCAATCGATGCAACAAATGCAAAAAGAAGTAGTGAAGATGCAGCAAGAGCTGGAAAACACCGTCATTGAAGGTAGTTCCGGCAATGGTGCTGTGGTTGTCCGTTGCAATGGAGCCATGGAGTTCACTGACATCAAGATTAATCCTGAAGTGGTTAATCCTCAGGACGTCGAGACTCTCGAAGATCTAATTCTCATTGCCCTTCGAGATGCCATGACAACTTGTCAGCGTATGGCTCAAGAGAAGATGGGTAAATCACTGGGAGATGTTGGTCCTGCCGGTTTGCCGATGCCTCCTGATATCGGATTTTAGTTTGGAAGGTTGATTTGCATTTCACTCCGCCTCTGGCAAAGTTGATCGAGCATTTTCAGAAGCTGCCCGGCATCGGACCAAAGTCTGCCCAGCGAATGGCGTTCCACGTCTTGGGAATGAGTCCGATGGACGTGAAAGATTTTGCCGACGCGCTCGTCGATGCCAAAGAGAAAGTCAAACATTGCTCTCAATGTTTTCATCTCTCGGCAGCTGATCCTTGTGAAATCTGCCAAAATCATCGACGCGACGCAACGACACTATGCGTGGTGGCAGATTCTCGCGATGTGATCGCGCTGGAGAGAACCCGAGAATATAAGGGGCGATATCATGTCCTCACCGGGCTGATCTCGCCGCTGGAAGGGCGTGGTCCTGATCAACTGAGCATTCGGGAGCTTCTCAACAGAGTTCATTCCGAAACGATTGTCGAAGTGATCATGGCCATCAACCCCACAATCGAGGGCGACGCGACGGTGCTCTACCTTAACGGGCTTCTCAAGCCATTCGGAGCCAAGATAACAAGAATCGCATTCGGCTTGCCTGTGGGTGCCGACCTCGAGTACGCCGACGACGTGACTCTCACACGGGCATTGGAAGGACGTCGAGAAGTTTAGAAGTTCGAATGAAAATCGAACGCCGGCTGCGGGTATAACTATCGCAGTGGGCGGTATCAGGGCGTATGTATGTTATTCTCGAGACTTCATATATTCGGAATTGCAACTGTTGCGGTTGTTGCAGCGACAGCAACTGCTGTCTTCGCTTTCCACAAGCCTCTCAACAGGCAGGCATCTGATTTCATTGCCCATCAGACCGAGTCACTCAACAGCCTGAGTGCACCGGAGTACCTGCAGAGTTGTCCAACATGCAAAACAGCGGCAAACGTTTCCCATGTAGTCTACGGACTTCCGTCATCCGAATTGCAAAAGCAAGCGATTCAAGAAGAGCTTTATTTGGGAGGTTGCGGTCGTCCTCCGGAAGGACCCG
>CAYTDR010000351.1:0-7625 GCA_964436185.1 uncultured Candidatus Obscuribacterales bacterium
GCGAGACCTTGATTGTGAGTACGCTCAAGGCTTCTACTTCTCGCGCCCGGTGCCGTTTCAGCAGCTGCTTGCCTTCCTGAAACAAATCGGCAGCCTGTAAGCACGCCCGTTGCAGGGGGATTAATCGGCCATTTGCTGGAGAAAAACCGCCACCACCTGCGGGTCAAAATGAGCTCCCGCCAGGGACACTCGGTGACAGGAGTGGAACGCGGAGTCTTTTTCGGCATCAGGCGCGGAACAGGGATTTCCCGCACATGCCGTCCCAGCTGTTCGGCGAGCGTTCCTCGCCTGTCGGTGATAATTGCGCGTGCCACAGACTGAAAAAGTATCCGGTCTTCGGTCGATATTTGCTCGGCAGGTCGCACGAAAATTCCACCCGGACGATCGATTACGTTCGCCTCAGACCCGGCAGCAATCAGTGCCATGATCTGATCCTGGAGAAGCTGTCTATAACCGGCATGGTCCTCGTTCCAGATAACCAGATCAACGGCCAGGCCTTTCAAACGCCAGTATGCATGTGCTTGCACGAGTTGTCTAACCAGATCGATATTTTCCTGGTCTTCAATTTGTAAAAGAACGATGGGCAGATCGCCCGAAACGGCATAGCCCCATAAACTTGACTGCCCGCGCCTGTTTTTGATGATTGTGGAGGCATCTGCACGCAACACTGAGTTCCCAAAGACGACGGAACTGGCAAGCCTGCCATACAGCTGGGCATCGGATTCGGTGGCATTAATTTGACGCAGTATGACTTGGCTGTGCGTCCACGCAAGATCGAAAACGCGGTCGGCAAGCGAGCGATCGTGATACTTCTCGACTAGAGAAAGGCAGACATCCCTGGTATCACCCATTCCTGTGACGATATTTACGGTCGCTGATGACTCAGGTTCCAGTGTCAATCGATAGCGAATGGCCACAATCGGATCCAACACCGAACCGTCGGTATTGGACAGAGGTCCGCCTATCTGCATGGCTTGCGGATTCACTGAGGTGCGCCCGCGACCGACGAAGCGACTGCGATCAGTTTCGTGCGAGATCTCTTCGATAGTCGCTCCATGAACGGCCATTAAGTGAAACATCCAGGGCGTCTGCTCATCTGCAGAGCGCGGTCTGCGATTACAAAGGATGGCCTGTTTGTCTGCGATGATCTCCGTTTGGACGAAGAGTTTGCTGAAGGCCGGGTGCACCGCGTCAGCCACCATAGGAGCAAGAACTACCTCGGCGTAACTGGTCACGTCAATGGTTCTGTGCGCGCGCGAGCGATTGGTGATGCGAACCCGGCGCAACTCTATGTCGTCTTCGGAAGAAACCAGAATCTCGGAGTATGTGTCACAGTCGAATCCTCGGCGCCGAAACTCGACGCGCGCCTCCGAGAAAATCGCCTCGTACGTCTCGGTCGATTTGAGCGTCGGCTGAAATGCCGGTGACCAGAACTCGCCGCTCGTCAAATCGCGAATATAGCAAAACGTACCGCAATTGTCCAAGGTGGCATCTTCGCGCCAGCGAGTAACAGCGATATTCTGCCAGCTGCTGTAACCGCCACCGGCATTGGTGACCATCACGTGATATCTGCCGTTGGAGAGAAGTTGAACTTCTGGCAACGCGGTATGAGGTGTATCGAAAAATCGAACTGGAGCTGACTCGGAGGCAGTGCTCGTGCTCATACTCGAAATCTCAGAGGCCTGCACATGGAACCGCGTCGACTTAGGTATCCTCTCCTGCAAGAGCAATATTGTTGATTGGAACGCGGGCTCGGACGCAAACAACTTTTGCATGGGCCGGTCTAGCAGGGTATTGGCCAATGAAAGAAAAGCCATGCCTTGATGATGCGACATGTAGGAGCGGACGATGGAGTAATGCTGCCCATGCGGAACCCGGCTGGGAGTATAGTCTATTGCCTCATAGAAGCCGAGCCTGCCGAGGAATCCTTCATCAGCTAATCTTTGCAAATTGAGGCACGCCTCATGAGGTGACACCATCAACGCTAGAGCAGTTGCGTAAGGTGAAATTACCAGATCCTCAGCCAGACCGCGTTTGAGTCCCAAACCAGGTACACCAAAGGCGCGATACTGATAGTTGAGTTGAACGTCGAAGGCATTGTAGCCTGATTCCGATATTCCCCAGGCGACGTCGCGTTGCTTTCCATATTCAATCTGTTTTCGCACGGCCGACTGGCAGGTTTGGTCGAGCAGAGTTCCCTGATAAGTCGGCATCACCAATAGTGGCATGAGATACTCGAACATCGAGCCGCTCCAGGAAAAGAGAATCGGATCGCCGCTACCGGGAGCAAGCAAGCGACCAAGCGAAAACCAGCTTTCCTGCGGAATCTGCCCGGCGGAAATGGCAACGAAACTGGCAAGCCTTGCCTCCGAGGCAAGCAAATCGTAATAACTGGCATCGATTCGTCGTTCGCTGACGTAGTATCCGATGACCAGCAACCTCCGCACCTTATCGAATAAGAAGTCATAGTCCATGTCGGCCAGCTCTGCCGATAGGGTCGCCAGTCGTTCTAATTCAGCTATCCTTTCCATCGCTCGCTCTTTTGCAAGAGCGGTCAGAGAGGTCAAACTTTCCAGCCAATTCCTGTCTTGCGGCGGCAGAGTTTGCTCAGACAAAATAGCAAGGTGAGGTGATATAAGTTCCTGAATCTGAGCCAATCGATTCAGAGTAGGCACGCGATCTATTAGCAATAGCAAATCAGTTTTTGCCACCGAATCCGGTGATGCGACCGGTCTGGCCGATCGCGGCTCTCCTTCGGAACTCCCTGCAGCCCTCGTGAGCAGGTCGATCAAAGTTCCTGAAAGCCCGGAATCGGCGGTCCATGGCGCGAGATAGTTGAGTTCGGCAAGTGCTTCCGAGCATTGCTGCGATAAGACTTTCGACCAGTAACGAACCTCGGCGTTACCGGCGGTTTCAAAATCGGTGCAAATCTGGCCGGATAGCTCGGTCAGACGTTCTAGCGTGACATGCAGCGCAAATAGCGAATGCGACGGCGTGCAACGAGCTGTCTTGACCTCAGCTTTCAACTGCATCACTTTAGCTGACGAATTAGCACCAAATTCGGCAGCAAGGATCCTGACGCTGTCATTAAGCCCATCGAAAAACTGATCGCGAAGGATCTCTTGCTCCGACAATTCCAGGAGTCCACGACGCAATACATATAGATGCCCAGCAAGATTGCCGCTGTCGACAGTGGAGATGTAGGTGGGAAGAAGCGGTTCCAGAGTCTGAGTGTCATACCAGTTATATAGATGACCGCGGTGGCGCTCCATTTCCCCCATGGTGGCTAGCGTATTTTTGGTGCGTTCGATGAGCTGACCGGTGACGATGTAACCGAAATCATATGCGCACAAGTTTGCCAGGAGAGAAAGCCCGATGTTTGTTGGAGATGTGCGGTGCGCGATTCTTTCTACCGGATATTCCTGGTAGTTGTCCGGTGGCAAATAGTGATCTTCAGGTCCTATGAACTGCTCGAAAAAGACCCAGGTTTTTCGAGCAGTCTCACGTAGAAAGTCCTTTTGCTCGACGCTGAGCTCCTTTTCTTTGCGGAACTGAGGCAGGCCGAGCCACCATACGATAGCCGGAGAGACAAACCAGAGCCCGAGTAGCGGAAGCGCCGCCCTCAGTGCTCCCGGATCGAAAATTCTCAGCAGAATAAAAGCACCAGATGCAATTACTGGTGCGCAGAGCATCATACGAAACGAGTCGACTAGTTTCCGGCCTTTGAAGCGATTGACATTTGCCGAAGCGTTCCACGAAAGTAAATTCTTGCTTGTGATAAACATACGCCAGTTGGTCACGACAATGGCATGTAAATTGCAACAAGCTTCATAAGGCAAGGATGCCATTGCAAAAGTCGACTGAGCGACATTCATCGAGGCAATTCGCAAGACCTGCGATAGATGATCATTCAGAGGAATATCTTCTGATTTCCGGAAGAGTTCAACGGCTGACGAGACCAGAGGCGGAATGGCAACAATCAAAACAACTACAAGAGTCCAGAATCCTGGGCGAGAGAGTACCGTCCAACCTAAAACAAGGAGCACCGTCAGCGAAAGCGGAACGAGGCTTCGCCGCAGGTTATCGGCAAGCTTCCAGAGAGACAGTGCCGAGAGCGGATTCTTTTCACGCTTTCCCCCCGGAAGAGGAACAGAAGGAAGTAGCCAGCTCAATAATTGCCAGTCGCCACGTATCCAGCGATATCTACGAATGGCGTCTTCGTTGTAGCTCGACGGCGCCTCCTCATACACTTGCACGTCACTGAGTAGACCAGAGCGAGCATAGCAGCCTTCTAAAAGATCGTGGCTCAGAATGCGGTTTTCAGGAAAGCGATCCTTGAGAGTGAACTCGAAGGCATCGATATCATAAATTCCCTTTCCGATAAATGATCCCTCGTGAAAAAGATCTTGATATACGTCTGAGACAACGCGCGTGTAAGGATCTATGCCTGAATCGCTGCCGAATAACTTAGCGTACGAAGTGCGGGTCGTCACCGGCAAGCTGATGCACACTCTAGGCTGAAGAATTCCGTATCCGTTAACGACCAGCTTTTTAGCTTCGTCAACTTGCGGACGGTTCAACGGATGAGCCATGGCGCCAATCATTTGCCTGGCGACATCGCGGGGGAGTTGCGTGTCCGTATCGAGTGTAATTACAAACTTGACGTCTTTAGAAAGAACGTCAGTATCGCCCACGATTGTCGAAAAGTTGTCGCTGCCACCACGCAAGAGAAGATTTAAGTCAGCTAATTTTCCGCGTTTGCGCTCGTATCCCATCCAGATTCCATCGCGAGCGTTCCATAATCTCGACCGATGAAAGAGGAAAAAACTGTCGTGTCCTTCCGTTCTGTATTTATTGTTGAGATCCTTGATTCCTGCACTGACAAGCTTCAAGAGGCTCTCGTCTTCAGGCAACGTCTTTTCTTTAGCATCGCCAAAATCGGTAAGAAGACCGAAATATAGGTTCTCATCTCGATTGCCGAGGAACCTCACTTCAAGCGCCTCGAGCAGTTGCTCGACATTCTGAGGACTGGTCAGCATGGTGGGCACGACAACAAGAGTTTTAACTTCAGGTGTTATCCCTTCCGAATAATCAATGCGTGGTAGCGAGTATGGTGCGACCATGAGCATGGACAGCCAGTTCACCATCGCAATGGCCAACTGGCTGACACCTATGAAAGCAGCGACAGCGACGCAACAGAGCAACCAGTCCGGAAGATTTTCGTAAGAGGCGACTTTCACAAGGGCTACTGCAAGTGCGACTGTGAGTGAGATTACCGCTGCGGAATATAAACCGAAAGTTCGCTTCGAAAAGCTCATTGTGAACCGTTTCGAAAGAGAGTGATTAACGTTGACGGCACGTTCCAGCAAAAGTAGGCCATTGTCAATCAAGAAAAATCCCACATGCGAGACTCGATGCTCGACACCAAAGTTGACAACGTTCTCTCTCGCCAACTCAATGGCTTTTGAAGCCACCTGTCCCTCCGATAATTTTGTCTTTTTGCCCAAGCGTTCGACTGCATGGCGATATCGATCTCGAGTTGCGAACTCCATCGCCCCGTAAACATTCGCAGGATCTTGGCGAAGAATTTGCTCGACGACACTTTGATTCTCAACAAACTCTCGCCAATCCATAGCACCGAGAAATCGCAAGCTTCCTATGGTGTTGCTGATGGAAACCTGATCTACGGCTTGTTGTTGAACTTCAGTGCGAACAAGTTGTTCTAAAGTCAATCCTAACTCGGAAAGCCGTTGCTCTATCCAGGTAAGTGGTAATGCGAGGGACGGGCCTTGCCCCTGCAATTTGCGAGATAGTTCTGCCACGAATGGGCTTATCAGAGGCGGATTGGACCTGGCCATGTCCGCTATAACCAGAATCAAACTTTTCGGATCACTCTCTGCCACATCAAGCATTCGATCGGCCCAGGAAGCAGCCAGGTCGCGATTTATGGAAGACTCAGAGATCCGCAGAGCAACGCGCCTGAGATTCTCGATCAGTGCAAGTCGCAACATGATTGGAATTGCCCATAACTCACCGATTTTGAGTTCGGTCAAATTCTGATATGCGGTGACAAATCGGCTCAGACTCTCGAATTCCACCCTGCCATCGCCGTGGGAGATCGTCTCCAGAGCAATGTCGTAAACTCGCGGCAGACCGGCAGAAGGACCATTAAGCAAGCGCGGCAATTCACGGCTGTAGCCTTTAGGCAAATGCTTCTTGGCAGTCAAAATCTGATCTTCAATGAGGTAGAAGTTGTCCAACAGCCACTCTCCAGCCGGTGGAATCTGTCGACCCTCATCTACTGATGCAGTCAGCGTATTGCAGGTGCGCAAGAGAACTTCTTCATTTGCCGCTAGCCGGGACAAAAGGAGATTGGAACTTCGGTCAGCGGTCAATTTGTGCCAGCTAGCCAGGGTCTTGCCATGATGCTCCATCTGATCGGCTGAAAAAAGCTCAGATTGAAGTGCAGGCTCGGCATCCGCAAATATTCCGCTGTTCCGGTCTGTTGAAGCACCATTTCCAGCGAAAGCCGTTTGAAGCCAGGTTTTCAGCCCAGCGTTGCTATAGTTTTGCAATGTCACCTTCGGCGGTAGAACTCGAAAGTGAGCAAGACTGCCTAACTGTATTTTTACTCATTATCTCATGTTCTGTCGCCTTATTGGCTTATCTTTGCGAAAAGGACGCAATGTAATGCCTATTGCGGAATCGCGCTTACAGCAACTCGAAACCTTATCGATGTTGTCCAATCAGAAACAACAGATAAGCAACAGCACCACATATGGTGCTCCGCTTGAGAGGATTCGCTCCACTGCCATCCATAAACTTGCAACATGATTCGAGGGTAGATGCCTTAGGAGAGTTGGCTAAAGCCAAAAGGTTGTTGCGGTACGAGCCAGCTCATTGCAAGAATTAGTAAACAGAAGCATTGTCGTTACCTCACTGCTAGCAAATCCCATATTTCTTTCTTCCAAACCTTCTCATAGGCGAGCATTCCACACAGAGCACCAACGATCTGGTAGATGCCCCAATGCGGCGGATTAGATGTAGCGGAAATGCCCTGTATGATTAGTAATACATGGCATTTCCGCTACATCTGGCAATAATGACTGTATTAATCGGAACGACCACCACAGACAAATCGGCGATACGGGCCGCTGCCGCACGCGGCGTCCTGCGACGCATCGCCAGAGACGTCTATACTGTCGACTTTGAGACTCTGCCGGAACAGTTGATCCAAGAAAACTTGCTCGCAATTCTTGGGAAACTGCTCCCCGAATGGCACCTCTCCTTCAGTACAGCGGCGACGCTTGTACCTTCCGATGGACTGGTGTTCTTGTCCGGATATAGCCAAAAATACTTACCACTGGAGCTCCCTGGAATTCGGGTGATAAGACTGCCCGACCTGAAAGATCCGGAAGTCGAGCAAATTGAAGCTCCGACGATGATTGCACCGAAACTCTCGGCCGACCCGGAGGTGGTCCGTTTGAAAGTCTCGAGTCCTCTTCAAACAGTGTTCGAATGCATCGCCAGCGCCAGGAAGTATCCAGAGAAGCTGCTTCCTGAACACAAAATCGTTGAGATGATCGGTAAGCTAAGCGCAACCGATCGCGAACGAGCCAGTGACT
>CAYTDR010000352.1:0-7620 GCA_964436185.1 uncultured Candidatus Obscuribacterales bacterium
GCGAGGACTTTGCTCTTATCGACGAGCAGGTCTCGACAGGCTTGGTCATCAACACTCAGGTGCGCGCCGTCCGCGAAGAGGAAGGTTCCACCATCGGGAACAGCGAGCCGAAAGCCCTTGGCTCTCAGACAGGCGCAGAGGTCATCGCGGTTCTGCTTGAACAGCGCCTTAGATGCCCTCAGCTGTTCATCCAGCTGCGTATCGAGAAGCGCGTCTCGTGCCGCTACCTGGAACGGCGTCGGTGCCGTTGCGCCAAGTGCGGACTGAACCTTGCGGATTGCTCGTGTCACCTCCAGCGGCGCGGTTACGTAGCCGACGCGCCAGCCCGTGACGTTGTATGCCTTCGAGAGACCGTCCACGACGATGCAACTTCCTTCGCAGAAGCGCTTCGAAAGCGCCGATACGAACTGGTCGGGCGGGTAGACAAGCTGGCTGTAGATCTCATCGCAGATGAGCGTCGCACCCCATTTGCCGCAGATGTCGAGCAGGCGGTCGAAGTCCGACGACCTGAGCATCGCGCCGGTAGGATTGTGAGGTGTGTTGATGATGATGGCGCGAGTCTTGCGATTGAAGGCGCGGTTCAATGCCCTCCAGTCGATCTGCCAGCTATCGTCCTCGAAGACGAGCGGAACAAGCCTCTCTTTCCCACCTGCCAACCGGATGGCGCTGATGCTGCCCTCGAAAAACGGTTCGAGGACGATGACTTGTGAGTCGGCATCGAGAAGGGTGAGCAGGGTCATGGAAAGAGCTGCGGAAGTTCCTGCCGTAACAGTAATGTGAGCATCGGGATCGAGCGCGACACCAGTTGTTCGGTGCGCCTTCGCCGCTATCAGCTCACGTAAACGTAGATCCCCCCAGGGGTGTGAATACTGGTTGTGACCCAGTTGAATCGCATTGATGGCGTGGTCTTTCAGTGAAACCGGCGTGTCGATCTCAGGACTTCCCGAGGACAGGTCGATTACACCTTCCAGCTTTTTGCTGCGGGGCGATTGCAGCTGCGATTCGCTCAGACGCCTGGCCAACTGAGAGAGCCTCAGACTCCCTTCTTTGTGACCGAGCGTTACATGAGATTCACGAGGGGAGACTTGCCGAGTCTTCCGAGTGTTCATTGTGTTCGTTATCGCTTCTTCCTGTGGCCTAAAACGTTGAAGCCATGAAGGTTTTCAGACTTGGTGCTCCCTCAGGCGACCTGTCTTGGTCGTTGGTGGAGGTTGAAAACAGATGCTAATAACTGTGTGAGTGTGGTAGATAAGGGCAAAAAGTACTTGCAAACATTGAGACTAAACTAGGAGAATATGAACTTCGAGTTCAAGCAATATGTCGCTTGCAAAGTGATTGGCAACATAAGAATTTTATGAATTACCAGGAATCCATCACGTACATTCAATCTTTTCCAGATATGGAAAGAGCAACATATGGCGCTCGTGGCCCAACCATGGGTCTGCCGTCTATGCGTTCGCTGCTGGAACGGATGGGAAATCCGCAGATTGGCAGGCATACCATACACATCGCTGGCTCGAAGGGTAAAGGAAGCACGTCAGTCATGGTCTCCAGGATTCTGGAAGCCGCTGGTCTGAGTACCGCTACCTATACGAGCCCCCATCTTCACGACTATTGCGAGCGAATCGCATTCAATGGCAAGCCCGTCGACCAGGAGCTGTTTGCTCAGGGCATCGCCGAGCTCAAGCCGATTATCGATGCCGAGCACGCCGGCGGCAACGCCAACATTTCCACCTTCGGCATTCTTACCGCTCTGTTCTTCCACCTAGCCAAAAACCACAGCCCCGCCATCGAATGGCAGGTCGTGGAAGTCGGTCTCGGCGGCAGATACGATGTTACAAACGTGTTCGCTTCCAAGGAAGTGGCTATCATTACGCCCGTCAGCCTGGAGCACGTGGAGATACTAGGCTCCACGCAAACAGAGATTGCAGCCAACAAAGCAGGCATCATCACACCCAACTGTATCGCTGTTCTGGCTACTCAGATGGATCAGGGCGCCAGGACCGCTGTAGGCCGGCGCTGCGGCGAGGTACACGCTCAGCTCGTCGATGTCGGACGCGAGTACAAGCTCAGAATAGAGAATCAGGATCTGCATGGACAGCGGTTTTCCATCGAATCGAAACGCGGAAAACTCGAGCTATTCACTCCCATGCTCGGCAACCATCAAGTAACCAATGCCGCTACAGCAGTGGCTGCCGCCTATTGCCTCAGCGATACAGGCGTCAAGATCGAAATCGATCACATCCGCAAAGGTCTCGAAAAGGCTGTAATTCCAGGCAGGTTCCAGATTATAGCCGGCGCAACAAATGGCGAGCGAACCGGCGGTCCGGTCATCGTCGTGGATGCCGCACACAACCAGGAATCCGCTGCGGCTCTAGCCGACACGCTGAAATCAGTCTTTAATATCGACAACTGCATTTTTATTCTCGGTCTGAACACCGATAAGAACATAAGTGCCATCTGGAAGCAGCTTCTCGGACTTTCCAGAAAGTGCATCGCCACGAGCTCGCAGAATCCCCGCTCTATGGCACCATCCGATATTGCTGAGGTAGTGACGACATTCGGCGGCACCGAAGACGAAGTAATCGCCACCACCACCGTAGCGGAAGCCATCGAAAAGGCAAGGTCGATCGCAAGAGAAGACGACATCATTTGCATTACCGGCTCAATATACGTTGTCGGTGAAGCCCGTGAATACATTCTGCGCGAAGATGCGACGCTGACTACTACCCGCTAGTTCGCAAGCTAAGCAGCACCGTGAATAGTATCAAATGAACGGATGTTCGTGGAGCTTTGGTCGGGCCGACCCCTTTGATTAGCGTGGCTTATCACTTTCGGCCTGAAAACGGAAAAATACGATATCACTGAGCCCTTTGATAAGCGGGCGTGCGGAGAGTGATGCTTTTCGTAGCCTCTGACGGAGGCTGAAACACCCTGACAACTCACAGTTCGCACAATTGGTCCGGAGAAATGATATTACGTCAACCGGAAGCTTAACAAAATCCAACAGACAAACAGACAGCCAATATCGGAACTCCGCTAGCCCGAATTAGCTATCTAACACATCGCAGCAATCCTCTTGATAACTATGTATTTGCAAAGTATTTCTTTCAGAACGCTGACGAAATGACATGAAAGCGCATTTCAAATATTCATAGGAAACAGCAGCACAGACAGTTAGCATCTACCGCTAGCTCTCCTAATTATTGCCATTATTAAAATGAATCCTTTTGAGAAGATGAATAGATATTGCCTAGAGTCATTTCATGAATTCACAAGATTTTTATTTTCATTGGAGAGCATTTGGCGTAAGCGAGACAACCCCAATCTAATTTACGTTGTCTGACATCACCGGCAGTATCAATTCTGTCCGTGGGAGCTGGCCAGTGCCTCGATCCTACACGTAGCTGAAGCTACGTGTTCAGCCATTCTTTTCAAACACAAAAACCGCGTCGTAACATCCGCATCATAAACAGGCAAGGTCAGCTCTGGCTGATTTCGCTTGGCTTTCGAGCGGCATAGCGAGGCGTGCACGGAGTTCTAGAATGTTCTTCGCACCCAAAGTTCCGCCCGAAAAGCGGAGCAGCTCGTTTGCGCGAGCACTTCACACACTTGGTCTCGGTACGGCCGGAGTGTTGCTGTTTCTCATCGCGGTCATCGGGTACCTGGCGCACGAATTCCTATTCTCGACGCCGCAAGAGCTGTATCACCGCACCTGGCAAGCGGTGCCGGGTTTCATCTACGATCCCGCCACCCTCAAAGACTGGGATAAGTGGGAGCACAAGTTCGACTCTCAGATTGTCACAGACGAAGACGCGGTCAAGTATGCCAACGAGATGATCGAAAGCCTGAAGGATCCGTTCACCCGACTGCACAGCGCGCAGGACGTCGAGCGGCTCGACCAGAGCTCCTCCGGCAACTTCGCCGGGGTCGGCATCACGCTCGGAATGAAGATGGACGACGCTGGTAAGCCTGTTCTCGGTGCGGACAATCAGCCGCTGCCAGCCAGCAGCGAAGACGGTTACCCGCTCATCGACCGCGTCTTCGACGGTGGTCCGGCGGCGACGGCCGGTCTCCAATCGGGCGATGCGCTCATCTCTGCCAACGGCACCTCCCTGCAAAACAAGAGCCTGACGGAAGTCGTCAGCGCCTTGAAGGGTGAAGTAGGAACTCCCGTGAAGCTGGAGATCCGCCGCAACAACGTCAACCAGACGCTAGAGATCGTCCGAGCAGTCGTACACATTCCCGCCGTCTCCACCAAGCGAATCGGAGACGTTGGTTACATCCGCCTGGAGAGCTTCGAGCAGGAAGACACAGTCAGCGAGATGCGCAAGGCTCTGGCTTCCATGAATGACGCCAAGTCGCTGGTGCTCGACCTGCGCGGCAACCCTGGTGGTCGCGTCGACATCTGCATCGACCTGGTCAGCATGTTCCTCGAAGAAGGGGATGTGGTCAAGATTCGGCACCGTATCCCGTTTGCCGGGCACATGGTGACCACTCACACCCTGACCAAGACCGAAATGGTCGTCAGCGAGACCGATGAGTCCACCGGTAAAACGAAGGTCAAGCGCAGCAAGCGCGAAGCCTACGCGATCGGCGACAAGCCTCTGGTCATCCTGATCAACGGCAACTCTGCTTCGGCTTCGGAGATGTTCTCCGGCGCCCTGAGGGATCATGGCCGCGCCACGCTCGTAGGCAAGAAGACCTTCGGCAAGGGCATCGGTCAGATGATCCTGCCGTTCGTCAACGGCACGGCGCTGCGAGTGACAACGCTGCGCTACTTCACCCCCAATGGAACCTGGTTGGGCGATGGTGGTACCGAACATCACGGTCTGGATCCGCATCATGTGGTGACAGAAAACCCTGGGATGCGAATGGGCACGGACTCGGACAACCAGCTGCAAAAGGCCCTGGAGCTCCTCAACAAGTGAGCTCCCGATTGGCTCAGCTAGACGGATTTCTTATCAAGGTCTAACTGGGAGCGGGTTCGCGCTTTGCGACCCGCTCCTTTGACCTACAAGTGAAAGGAGCGGGCCATGTTTCTCAAGTTCTTCGCCCCCGCCACGGAGAAGCCACGCGGACTGCGGTTCCGCCTCTGCTCGGGAGCGATCATCAGCCTGTTGGCACTTGTTCTTCTCACAACCACCTTCGCACTGAAGATGGTGCATTACTACGCGGTCGACCCTGTGGTCTCTCCGCGACAGCTCTACCACAACACGTGGAAAGCCCTGCGAGACAACCTCTACGATCAGTCCAAGCTGAAAAACTGGGACGAGTGGGAACACAAGTACGACCACTTGATCAAGACGGAAGAGGACGCGCTGCGCTATTCACACATTCTCGTCCAATCGGTGGGCGAAGGGTATACAGCACTCTTGCCGGCAGAGACTGTGGCGCGAGACAAGGTGTCGGCTGACGGTCAGTACGTCGGTATCGGCATCGAGCTCGACCATCCGGACGGCTTGACCACTCCGGTGATCGCTCGTGTCCTGCGCGGTGGACCGGCAGAGAAAGCCGGTATTGAAAAGGGCGATGTGCTTGTAGCAGTGGATGGCGTGCAGTCAGCCAGTCGATCGCTGGCGGACATTCATCAGTCGCTGCAAGGTAAGGCCGGCGAACAGGTTGTGCTCACCTTGCGCAGGCAAGGCACCAGCCACACAATCACGGTCACTCGGGACGTAGTGCAGACGCCGATCGTCTACTACGAGAAGTTGCCTGGTGGCATCGGCTACCTGCGCATCATGGCGTTCCATCAGTGGTCCACGGCCAAGCAGGTGGAGGAGGCTATGAAAGCGCTCTCCGACTGCGGGATAATCCGGGCGGCTTCATTCACGAAGCGGTCAAGGCTGCTTCCCTCTTCATCGAGGAAGGCACAATCGCGACCACTGTCCAGCGGGTTCCCTCCGTGGGACTGCTCACCTCCGAGATTCACCTGTCGAAAAACCGCCTGACCATCAACAACAGCGTCGGACCGATTTCCGGAGTACCGGTGCCGCTCTTCTGGCGTCCGCCGTATCTGGCTAATCATCGGCCGGTGATTCTGCTCATCAACGGCAACTCGGCAAGTGCTGCCGAGACCTTCGCCGCTGCCCTGGTGGAGAACGGCGTTGCCATCGCCATTGGTGGCAAGACGTTCGGCAAGGGCATCGGTCAGATTTATGTGCCCATCGGCAACGGGCACCGGATTCGCATCACGCATCTCAAGTCGTTTACCCCGCAGAGCAACTGGCTGGGTGACGCCGGACAAAGCGTCGCAGACGGTGTTCGTCCCCAGATCGAAGTTGCCGACAGTCCTCCCAACAAGCGGGACAGGCAGCTGGAGCGCGCCATCGAACGCGCCAAAGAGCTGATTCCCTAGCTTTGACCGTGTGGCTGGTAGGCGATGCTGTGTCTGCCAGCCCATCTCCACGTTCTCTGTTGTCTCCGACAACAGATGGTTTTGTCACACTCACACATGCAAGAGCCAGTTTACGACTGGTTCTCATAGTATTCAGGAGACTCTCATGAAAGAACTTAGCGAACTGTTGAAGGAACTTGGTATCACCCGCGTCGGCGCGGCCGAAGGTGTGGTCGAGTACCGGCTCGATTCGAACGGTCTCAAGGTGCTGCACGTGGAAAACCACAGCGCGCCAGTTGTCACTGCCATGGTCGTTTACCGGGTCGGCTCTCGAAATGAGGCGGTCGGCTACACCGGTTCGACGCACTTCCTCGAGCATATGATGTTCAAGGGCACGAAGGACCGCAACAAGGGCAACGGCAACGGTATCGACGATCTGCTCAAGCCGATCGGCGCGCTGTACAATGCCACCACGTCCTACGACCGCACGAACTACTTCGAAACGGTGGCCCGAGAGCACCTCGGTCTCATCCTCGACATCGAGGCGGACCGCATGCGCAACCTGGTCCTCACCCAGGAAGACCGCGACTCGGAAATGACGGTCGTGCGCAACGAGTTCGAGCGCGGCGAAAACTCGCCCACGAGCGTCATGTACAAGGAGATGATGGCTGTCGCCTTCCGTGAGCACCCCTATCACCACCCCGTGATCGGCTGGCGCTCGGACGTCGAAGGCGTACCGCTGGAGCGGATGAAGGAGTTCTACGACACCTTCTACTGGCCCAACAACGCCACGCTGATCATCGTCGGAGACGTCACCAGCGAAGAGGCCCTCACCCTGGCAGTGAAGTCCTTCGGCAAAATCCCCAGCTCTCCCAAGCCGATCCCGACAGTCTGGACGGTCGAGCCGGAGCAGGAAGGCGAGCGGCGCTTCGAGGTCGTGCGTATCGGCAACGACATGCCGCAGGTCTGGATGGGCTTCCACGTCCCGGCAGTCACCCACGAAGACACCTATCCGCTGGCAGTGGCAAGTTCGCTGCTCGGTGGTAGCAGCAGTCGCACCAGTCGCCTCTACAAGGCTCTGATCGAGCCGGGTCTGGCTGTCCAGGCGGGCGCCTGGGGTTCTGAGAACCGCGATCCGGGTCTCTTCATGGTCTACGCCACCTGCGCTCCGGGCGTCTCGCCGGCGGAGGTGGAGAAGACGCTGCTCGCCGAGCTCAACAAGCTGGCGACAGAGCTGCCGTCGGATAAGGAACTCTGGCGGCTCAAGTCTGCTAACCGCAAGA
>CAYTDR010000353.1:0-7614 GCA_964436185.1 uncultured Candidatus Obscuribacterales bacterium
GAGTCGCCGCCGAAGTGAGACGAAATGCTGCTGCCGATCGAGCCGCCGAAGCCAGACAAACACCTGCAGCCGATCGAGTCGCCGCCGAAGTGAGACGAAATGCTGCTGCCGATCGAGCCGCCGAAGCCAGACAAACACCTGCAGCCGATCGAGTCGCCGCCGAAGTGAGACGAAATGCTGCTGCCGATCGAGCCGCCGAAGCCAGACAAACACCTGCAGCCGATCGAGTCGCCGCCGAAGTGAGACGAAATGCTGCTGCCGATCGAGCCGCCGAAGCCAGGCAAACTCCTGCAGCCGATCGAGCTGCTGAAGCCCGAAATACTGCTGCCGATCGAGCCAAAGAACGCACTACTGCCAAACCAGAAGCGCCCCGACCAGAAAGTCAGTCGAGTGTCGAAGCATTCGCCGATCCCACGCGACCGGACCATCTCTCCATGATGAGCCGCAAATGGCAGCAGGACGGCAGCGGACGTTTCGTCACCATGGACCGCTATGGACGATTGCTCACTCTCGATCAGAAAGGACAGCTCGTCGACTACAACCAGCATGTCGACGGCCAGAAAGCCTCGGAACGCAATCAGATGGCCTTCACCGGGCTCCTGTTCTGCTCGCCGATAATGCTCCTCGGTCTTGGCGCATCTTTTGCAATCATGGACCAATTCCAAAACAGCAGTCAAACTAAAGTCAACGAGCAGCTCAAGCAAGGTTTGAAAGGAAAACCGGATCACACCGCGCGTTCTGCTTATGCCAATGACGTGGCGCGAAAAGCCATGCTTCTTACCTATGAAAATAAAGGTTTGCCAGTCACGCCCGCAGACGCTACAAAACTGCCCACTGCAGCCAATAGTGGGGTTCGCGCGGAAAATGACAAATCGAAAAAGAAGACCACTGACTCGCCATTGCAGAACGTCGGACGCCCTTTCCAAGCGGCGGTTCCGGGACACAGCATGATGAAGACGACCAAGCTGCTCAAAGAGCGCAGAAGAATTGCCAACCTGATTGAGCTAACGAGAGGCAAGATAAGCCTGCAGGAGTCGGCCAAACTTCATTCCAAGCTCGAAGCCCTGGACAAAGCCCTGACGAGGTTATCCGGCCTCTCAATGTAGTTTTGAATTGTTCGATTTACCACTCCTGGCTCATCGGATGAAGCATAATCTCGTCGATCGATACGTTGGCTGGAGCGCTGACTGCGTATGCAACGGCGTCGGCAACGTCGGATGGTTGTAGCCAATCCGCTTTCTCAGCGCTCTGCGGAGATGAGTCATTAAAATAGCTCGCCACCAGCCCTGGTAGCAACACGCTGACCTTCACTCCATACGGCCGCAGCTCCTGTCGCAAGGCTGACGCAAACGCGTATTGAGCGTATTTGCTGGCACAATAGAGGCTGCCGTTGGAAAAAGTTCTCTTTGCCGCATCCGATGTGATGAAAACGAGATGACCCTGGCGACGTTCCTTCATCTCCGCGCCGACCAACTGGCTCAGCACAAACGATGCTCGGGCGTTGAGGTTCATCTGCGTGTCCCAATCATCGGCATTGGCGTCCAGCGCCGAGATGAATTTACCAGTCCCGGCATTGCACACCAGGAGTTCGATTGGACCCAACCTGGTACGAAGCTCATCCAGCCGTTCTCTCATGCCTTGTCCGTCGCTCAGATCGATGCAGATGTCTGCGGCTTTGCCGCCTGCCTGCTCGATCTGCTCGCGAACACGCGTCAAATCGGCTTGATTACGAGCCATTAATCCAATTTGCCAGCCGTCCTTGGCCAACCGCAATGCGATCGCTTCGCCGATTCCCCGGGACGCACCTGAAACTAGAGCTGTTCGGACCATCAGTCCTCCATCATTCGAGCTGAAATGACAATGGTAGCAGGAACTATAAGAGCGACATAAGCTTACCTGTTGACAAGTTGCGATATCAGAACTGCTAAGCAAGCTGAGGTTTAGCAACTAACCGTTTCTTAGTAAAAGGTCTCTCATTGAGGTTGGTATATTCGGCAATTTTCCGGTTGGCTTACAGCTTATTTAGATACATTCAGCCGTTAAGAGCCGCTCTGATTTGAAACGACATCTCCGGATCGATTATTGCCAAGGGGTCTAAGTTTCGTTGTTTTTTCCGGAGTATCGAATACGTTTTAACTGATTGAGTGCCCCAAAACAGAATCTCCTACCTCCGTGTCATCGAAGGAAGTGAGGTCGTCGTCTTGTACTCATAGAGCATTTCATCAGTAAAACGAATTCGGGACGACACGATTCATCGCTTGATCGTCCGTTAAACCAAACTCACACCTCAACACAGGAGTGTGTATGAAGAAGTTCGCAGCAATGGTTTTGGCGGCAGTCTGCCTGCTCGCTGGCGCGCAGGGCGTGGCTCTCGCCGATGACTATGTCTACGGCACCACTTTCGAGAAAGAGACGCCGCAGAAGGGCGAGGTCTCTCGAGAGAAGATCATCAACATCAAGAAGGAAGTCGTCGGCCGCAACATCAGCTTCGCCGACGGTGGCCGCGAGATGCAGACGCTCAACGCCAAGGGCAACGTGACGCAGAAGTTCCGCTGGGACAAGAGAGGCAAGCGCGTCTCCGAGCACCACTACTACGAAGACGGCAAGCTCAAGCAAGAATTCCTGGACGGAGTCCTGCGATTCGAGCGGCGCAAGCTCGCCGACGGCACGTTCGAAGCCATTCGCTTCAAGGAAGACGGCAAGAGCCCCCAGATGCGGCGGCGCGTCGGCCCCAATGGTGAGTTCGAACTGGTCCACTACCGGACCGGCAAGAGCAACGAGAAGTACTTCTCTGCCACCATGAAGGGTACCTCGGGCGACCCCGAGTGGACGTACTACGCCAAAGACGGCAGCACCCTGCGGCGCGTCAAGCGAGAAGACTCGATGGTTGTCACCGTCTACGACAAGAACGGTAACTTCAAGCTCGAGCAAGCCTGGTCGAAGAAGGACGATGGCTCCTACGTCATTCAATCCGCCACGGAACGGCATAACAACGGCTTCCGGCGCTACGTCGTCGATGACAAAGGCGCGCTCAAGAGCGCCGAAGACCTCGACCTGGACGGGTCGGTCAAGACCACGTGGAAAGCCGACCACGTGACCGCACCGGCCGCGACGATCTTCACCGAGCAGTACGAGGACGACGACCCGACCATTCCGGGCGACGACGACTGATTCGCTGCTCGACCGCTGGTCGACTGCAACTGAGAGATAACTGAGCAACAACTGAATTGAACGGCGGCGCGTGTCGAACCCATGTCACGACACGCGTTAGCTCATGCAAACCTACGGGTGGCCTCGCCACCATTCGGCTATTCCAACGGTTCTTGGATAAGGGAATTTAGGTCGGCATCCGTTCAAAACACACTGCAGGAAGAAGTCAGAATGAACACTTCGACCGAGAAGCTGGGACTGAGGTCTCTGCTGCGCATGCCGCAGTCCGCGGTCGCCGGCGCTAAGCCGGCATTGATGCTCCTCCTCGCCATCAACCTCTTCAACTACATCGACCGACAGGTACTCGCCGCCGTGGTCCCGAACATCCGGGAACACTTCTTTGCCCACGGCGTTGAGCAAGGTCCGGTGGTGGAAGCGTTGTTGAGCGTTCTTCGCCCGTTCTTCGGCAACAATCCCGAAAACGCGCTGATCGGGCTCCTGGCCATGGCGTTCATGGTCACGTACATGATTCTGGCACCACTCTTCGCCCTGCTACCAGGGAAGCGATGGTGGATCATCGCAGCCGGAGTGATAATCTGGAGCCTGGCAAGCGGCGCATCCGGGCTCGCCGGCACATTCGGTATGCTGCTCCTCACTCGATGCCTTGTCGGCGTCGGAGAAGCCGCCTATGGTCCAATTGCTCCCACCATGCTCTCCGACTTCTTCGACAAGAAGGTGCGAGGACAGGTGATGGCGTGGTTCTACCTGGCCATCCCGGTCGGTTCAGCCCTCGGCTTCATTCTCGGTGGCGCCGTCACCGCCTTGCTGGGCTGGCAATGGGCGTTCTATCTGGTCGTGCCGCCCGGGGTTCTCCTTGGTCTCTGGTGCCTCCGTATGCGCGAACCGGTCAGCGGTGCCGCTGAAGAGGACACCTCGGCCGCCAAGAAGAGCGTCGGCATCAAGGGCTACCTGGCCCTCGCCAAGAACCCGTCCTTCGTGCTCAACAACATCGGCATGACGGCGATGACCTTCGCCATCGGCGGCCTCGGCTTCTGGATGCCCTCGTACATGCACGAAGTGCGCGGTGCCGGCGGTCTGGCTGAGGTCAACATGATCTTCGGTGTCATCCTCGTCCTCTCCGGCATCCTGGCCACCATGATCGGCGGTTGGACGGCGGACAAGCTGCAAGCCAAGTACCCCGGCTCCTACTTCCTGGTGTCCGGTGCCGCGATGATCATCGGCTTCCCCTTCTTCCTCGGCATGCTGTACCTGCCGTTCCCCTACGCCTGGTTCTGCGTGTTCGGGTCGTGCTTCTGCCTCTTCTTCAACACCGGCCCGACCAACACGATTCTGGCCAACGTCACCCACCCGTCCATCCGTGCCAGCGCCTTCGCGCTCACCATCCTCATCACCCACCTGTTCGGCGACGTCATGTCACCGCTGGTGGTGGGCGGACTGGCGGACCTCTGGGGCGACATGGGCAAGTCCTTCCTGGTCGTCGGCGCGATGGTTCTCGTCGGCGGAGTCGCCTGGTTGATCGGCGCTCGATACCTCGAGCGCGACACCAAGAAGGCTCTTGAGTCATAAGCCGGATTGACCGGGCTCAGTAGGTTATCCAGTTGTATTACTGGTGATCGGCGCTCGGGTTTCTCGAGCACCGATTCCAGATGACTTCTCGCCCTAAGCCTGGCTGCCCAAGCGGGCTAATTGAAACACTTTCGTATCCGCCGCCATTCTTGCCGGGCAAAGAGCTCGCAAGAATGGCGGCACCTAGTGTCTACTCGATGACTACGCTCGACTCCGCCCAGAAAGGAGCAGTGATGACCAATGAAAGGCCTGTATGACATGGTGAAGAAGAAGGTCGCGCCAGAAGGGCGACCTCTCGGAGCTATTCAGCTCGTCCGGCGCACCTGGTCGGATATCTTCAATAACGAGATTCTCACGAGAGCCTCAGCCATCGCCTTCGCCAGCATGATGGCTATTGTTCCGTTCCTCGCTCTCGTTCTCTCCATTGCTGCTTTCCTGCTCCCCGACCAGACCGTGATCGCCAACAAAGGTCTCGGCGAGCAACTGTTGCAGCATCTGGAAATTCTGCTTGGTACGGTGCTGCCTGAGCAGGCAGCTGTTATCTTCGAAGAGCAGATTGCACGTATACAGGCGCAACCACCCATCGCTGTCCTGTCGGTGAGCCTGGCGATTACGCTATGGCTCGCCTCCAATCTGTTCGCCAGCATCATCGATGCGCTCAACCGCATCTACGGGGTGGCGGAAACCAGACCTTACTGGAAGCTCCGTCTGATTGCCGCATTCATGACGATCCTGCAGTCGATCATTCTTCTCCTGGCGGTAGGCGCCATCTTCGCCTGGCCGTTGATGGTGGACAAGCTCGGTCTCACCATCAGAGAAGCATGGATCGCAGCCGCTGTGAAGTGGCTGGTAGTCTTCATCATGGTGCTGCTCTCGTTTGCGCTGACGTTCTTCGTCGGACCCGATGTCACGCAGCGTCACAAGTGGGTGACGCCTGGCAGTATCTTCGGCTCCATCGTCTTCATGCTCACCACCTACGGTTTCCGCTACTACGTCCTCCATCTAGCCCGGTACGACGCCATGTACGGCTCGCTGGGAGGCGTGATGATGGTCATGTTCTGGTTCTGGCTCAACAGTCTGGTGCTTCTCTTCGCTGCACAGCTAAACAAAGTCTTCCATCACGCCAAGGCTTGGTGCGGAGATTGCGACAGCATCGACGCCCCTGACCAGAACGCAGAGCCCGGCGCGCCCGTTGTCGCTCCCGGTGGAGACAATCAGGCGGTCACGCTCTACGAGGTCTTCATCACCAAGGGCACGCTGACGCTCATCCACCTGGGCCGGTTCTTCTCGGAAGAGGAGGCGAAGCGCTGCCAGGATGCTCTCGGCCAGTCCATCGACGGCACGGAGCCCGACGCTCCGGTGGCGCATCTTCGCCCGGTGCGCTGCGTGGTGATCAACAGCATGTCGTACCCGGTTGACGAAGATGCGGGCAAGCCAGCCGTACGAACGGCTAGCGACGCCGCCAAGACGATCGTCAGCCCCGCTTTGCTCAAGCTCATCGAGCAGCAGGCGGGCAAACAGTCTTAGGCTCGATGAAGGAGCCATGAAACCGGCGAGCGAATAGGTTCGCCGGTTTCAATCCGTACCCAACTCTTCGGTCCTGAGGGTAAAACCTTACGACAAGGAAAGGGTTTACAATGCAAGACCCAAAAACACCAAGTACAAGACGGCTCTTCCTCATCGGCGGAACAGCCGCATCATGCCTGCATGAGTTTGCCAACATGGCGCGCGCTCAGGGCGTCCGCTCGCGGCTGGCCGTTCTCACCCATGCCAGCCGTCACCCCAAAAGAGCGGCACAAGACCTGTATGAATTCTTCGAGGCCACCGGCTTCCCCAGCCTCGGCATCTTCTTCCCGGGCAAGCCGCTCGTGCTGGACGAGATGACCGCTGTCTACATCAGCGGAGGCAGCCGCACTCGACTGCTCAGCCAACTGACCGCCGACGAAAAAGCTGCCCTGAAACAGTTCTACACTGCCGGCGGTGTCATCGGTGCTTGCGGCGCTGCCGCGGCGGTAACCGGTGAGCTGGTGATCACGGCAGGCATCGAAGACGGCATCCTGCGCTCGCGCTCGTTGAAGACAGAACCCGGTCTGGCCCTGGCGCCCGGACTGATAGTCGAGCCGAAACTGCAGGCCGGTGCCAGGATTCCACGCCTGATCACGGCTCTGGCGGAGCAGACTGACACCAAGCTGGCGCTCGGACTGGACGACGACACCGGACTGATTCTGGGTGGACCCAGCCACGGTCTGGTAGTCGGACAAGGGCATGCCTGGTTCCTCAGTCGCACACGAGCGCACAGAAACAATCTCAGGAACATGCTCGACATCTACCCCGCCACTGCTTCCGGTATCAAGTTGTCTACTCTGGGAGGCGGTCAAAAGTTCAACTTCCGCCGCTCAGCCTGGCAACCGCCGCAGTAACTTCTTCGCTTCTGATCCGAACAGAATTCAGGCGACAGGTTACTCGAATACTCGACCTCGGAAGGGCGTCGGCACAGGTCCTGCCCTTCGTCGACTAAAGCGGCTCCGATGTCAGGCTCGCTTAGTTCATTCATGACGTCATCCACCAAACCACAAACGAAAGGTCACTATCATGTTCTTCCTCGGTCTCATCCTCGGTCTCGTCGGCGGCGCTGTCATCGGTACCTTCGTCGGTCCCAACATCCTCGCCTTCGTCAACTACCTGAAGAACGGCTCCGGGCGCTAAGCCCCGCCGACTCCGCTAACTTCGGTCGGCGGCTGACTGCAAGTCCAGGCACCGGCAACTGCCCCGTGCCTGGCTGCTTTCTTCATTCACTCAAACACTCCCACAACAAAACCAAGGGTCACTATCATGTTCTTCCTCGGTCTCATCCTCGGTCTCGTCGGCGGCGCTGTC
>CAYTDR010000354.1:0-7610 GCA_964436185.1 uncultured Candidatus Obscuribacterales bacterium
CCGAGGACCAGCCGAAGGCCCATTTCGATGGCTGATCAGTCGTCAGAGGCGGTCTCGAATACCACATCGTCCGGTATCCGGCGGCAGTGAGCATTTTTCCGGACATCAGACCGAAGACATATTTGGTCATGTCATTTATTGTGCTGGCGAGCATTCCGGCAGAAAAAGAGATTGCCGGATTTTTGTATGCGATTGGTCGCAGCGGTCCTTTACCGCCATTATCCCCGTAGGCTTGAGCGACTCTTCCGCTGGGCTCCAGAATAACCGTGGTGGCTGTGCTCTCCATATCTAACGGCCCAAGAATTGTTTCTCGAACAACCTCAAGAAATGGTCGGCGAGTCACGGTCTCGATAACCGAACCGATCAGGCGGTAACTGAAGTTCGAATAGAGAAACTCAGATCCAGGCTGCGAAGCGAGTGGTGTATTGACGAGAATCTCCATCTGATTTTTCCACAGAACTTCCTGCGACAGTTGCTTGGGTACGCCTGCTGTCATTGAAGCGAGCTGCCTGATTGTCAGCGTTTGGTAGGGAGGAGTCAGTCCATCAAGATACTTCGCCAGCGGATCGTCGAGTCCGACCAACCCTTTGTCTACGAGCGAAAGGAGGGTTAAAGCTGTGAAGGTCTTAGTCACTGACGCCAAACCAAATACGGTGTCATTCGATGCCGGCATTTTTTGCTGCGGGTCGATGAATCCGTATGGCTTCTGAAACAAAACTTGGCCGGATTTGATTACTACCAGGCAGTAGCATGGAATGTTCAAGCTCGCCATACGTTCATTAACCATGGCATCAACCTTGGCAAGTCTTTGCTGAAGGTCATCGCTTGGCTTATCGCTTTGCGCATCGCCAGTGGTGCCTTGCGAACTTGATGGTTGAGCTACTACGGGCTGGAACGCTGCCAGACTTGCTATAAGTATCAGGCTGAACGAACGAGGCAATCGTGGCGAAGACGGCGAAGACCTTTTAGCTGCGAGCTGACAGCAGATCGAGTTTAGGAGCGAAACAAGAATTTGCGTTTTCATTTTGTCGTTGCAGGTGGCTGTGGTGGCGCAGGTGATTGCATCTCTTTGAACCAATTCGGGTCGAAACCGGCACCGAATCCGGCGTCCTTTGCGCCGAGCTCCGGGCGATAGGGATTTTGGTAAATATAGATCAGAAACACGTTCATGGATAGGAAGATCGCCACGCACGCGGTCATTAAAGTCTGTGCCATCAGGCTTTTCACGAAAAAGAAGTATGTGAAAAGTACGAGCATGACACCACCAACGATGAGCACCGTCCAGAGTACCGGCGATAATCCACCTTGCGCATCTACCATTCTGTATTTGCGCGCATCAGCAAGTTTTTCCAGGTCGTCCAGCATTTTTGCGTAGCAGTTGGACTCTCGCTCTCCTTCCGGAGAATATGCGGTTACTGCCCTCCAGATGTTTCTGTACGCCGCGATTGTTGCTTCTTTCTCGATGCCCTGCTCGACTTTAGACCAGTCTTGATGCAAGGTAGCAAGCGCGTAGTCATGGATGTGTGTATGAATCACGTGTCTTGTCGGTTGCTTAAAGGAAGAGGCAAGGTGAAACATATTCGCCAGCATATTCGCTTCTGTCACCGCCATCTGGCTGGCTGTATCCACCTTGGCCTGCGAGCTGACGACTATCAATCCGACTAAGATGGCATAGAGCGTGCCGATGATCGCCAGAAGAAATCCAGCTACTTCATGGCACGATTCGAGAGATTCACGGGATATCTTCTTGCGCACCACCAGCATGCCGCCGACGGACAATACCGTGCTTCCGCCGACAATCAACAAACAATCAGAGATAATGTTCATCAGGCGAATTTCTGCGTTGGTAGTATTGCTCCTAGAGTTTACCAAATGCGCAGCAAAGGCTCGGTCTTCAGGTCGGGGATAAAAGATTATGGAAGGAGTGAACGGCGGCGTGTGGCAAAGTTGGTCAATGTCTGGCTCCAATGCTACGCCGGGAGTAATGAGGCTCGTGAAACAGTTGCCTGTTGGCGACGTGTATTGTCAGTTATTTGATTCAATGCGCTAAGCAAGTCCGTTATCGCAAGCATATTTAACAAGCGCGGTTCTGCTCTTCAGTGAAAGCTTCTTTCTGATGCGAGAAGCATGAAGCTCGACCGTGGACTCGGTGAGAAACAATTGGTTGGCAATTTCTTTGTTCGCCAATCCGGAGGCAATCAGCTTCAAGACTTCCAGTTCCCTTGTGGAGAGGTTTGCTGGTTGCACACGTTCCTTTTTCTTCTCCACCGTTTGTTTGCCCAAATTGCTGGCAATCTGAAGTGTCCTGGTCAATTGTTCGGTGATATTCCTCATCACTTCCGCGTTGAATAGCTGGTCTTTGAGCTCTTCGTGCTGTTTACAATGTGTTAGCGAAACTGCAGCATGGTGAGCGATCAGGCGAACCAGATCCACTTCATGAGCGAGCCAGTCGCGAATTCGTTCACTCTCTGTGCACGCGACGATTCCGAAGGTACTGTCTCGATAGATAATTGGCGCGCCCATCAAACTGCTGATGCCGTTTTGATGGAGGTTGTTGATGTCCTGTGGCAGTATCCCTACTGTTCCTCGCAGGCTAGACACATCAGGCAAGCAAGTAACTCCGGTCAGAAGCAAATTATATATATTCTTGGGAAACTGAGTCATTCTGCCCAGACCGAGAGGAGAGATGTCGGGATCGGCATATTCATATGTCACCACCGGCGATGCCTGGTCGGGCATCTTCGCGACGATGCACCGCTGGCATCCAAGCGCCATTCCCAAGCCGTCGACAAGGGTCTGCAAGACTGAGTCGCTGTCGAGAAAGCTGTAGATCTTCGAGATCATCTGCCTGCTTTGACGTTCGACTGTAAGTTGTTTGGACAATACCTTTACTCGGTATGTTTCGTCCGGCATGCCTTGTTGAGACTCGGCACTATCACGTTGACCACTAGGCGCCAGCTCGAAAAGTACAAAAATCGCCTTTTCTTTCAGTTCGTTCTCAATCAAAGCACCAAACACGCTGTAATTCACGCCTTTCAACGACATTCGATCGCTTCGTCGGCTGATGCTTGAAGGGTTCTGGCTCTTTCTCAGTAGTTCGATGAGACTTTGCAATCCAGGAATCAGGTCGAAGGCGTTTTTTGTGCCCGCGACCTGGTCAAGGTTGAGAATGCTGGTCGCTTTGCGATTGGTTCGTTCAAATGTCCCATTGTTCGTATCAATAATCATCAGAGGCGCGTCGAGGAGGCTTTCAATCTCGTTGGTAAGTCTCAGTTTCGAGCACAGCGTTGCGAGCTCGCATAGAAGTGCAAGCTGTGACGCCATGGTGATGAGAAGGTCCTTTTGAGACTGCAATTCCTTTGTAGTCTCCAGCAATATAAGCCCATAGAGCGTTCCGCCCTTCCTGAGGGGGATCAGGTCCCCTCGTTCGCACCAACTACCACCGAACGATTGCAGAGCTGTGCTATCCCCTGAAAGCTCAGTTAAAGAGATCCATTCGTTTCCCCGTAAGGTCTTCGAGATTCGGGAATCTCTAGGAATAGTTATACGGGTTTGCACGTTATGGTTGTCCTTAGTTGGCTTGTTCGACCCAGCCAAGATCAACTCCAAATCGTGAGATATGCTATTAACCTCAAACACAGCGCAAGTTCCAGAGGTCAAGGCCGAGAAAAACAAAGCCGCCTCCGAGAGCAACTCGCTAAGCCCATGCTCAATTTCCATCTCCGCAAGTTCACGAAGCATGAACAATGGGTCAGTACTGATGTTTGACGTCCTGTCTATTGACGAAGGACCTTTGTTTCCATGGGAAACCATTAGTTGCGATCTATGGGTAGTGGGAGTGCTATGAAGAAGGAACCGGATAGTGGTCTTCTCCCAATGATGACACATCGGGTTTTCCCCAGCTAGCAACAGGCTCAGAAAATAAGCCTTTCAGAGGTTGGTATCGTTGAAGATGCAGTGTCGTGAGAAAAATTTAATCACGCCTGGAACCCTCTTCCTGCGTGACAACATCTCGTATCGCTGATTCCGTGGTGCTTTCGATCGCTTCCAGTTCTGCCGAAATTGGTATAGAATTAATATTAATCGCCTACACGCCTAAAAATTTTATATTAAATCAACATGTCAAATGTGAGAAACCTGAGAAGACAATTTGGAAAGAAATTTGTTGAGACTGCAAAAAAATGTCCAACGCTAATCGCTGATTTGGAGCGAATCCGAGAGGATGGAGTCAAGATCCGCTTGGTCAATGGACCGTGCAGAGCTTATTACGATCGCAAGAAGCGGACCATTTATATAGGAAAGTGGTGTCCTCGAAATTACAAGCTAATTAGCATTGCCCACGAGTTTGTGCACGCAATTGTTCGACCGACCCTTGATCCCGTGCCCGGACAGACGGGCCGGCAAGAGTTTATCGATCGCTGTCTTGACGAAGAGACAGAAGCCATCGTGCACGAGATTCTCATTGTAAAAGAGCTGCTGAATGCCGGAGTCACTGTCGATACAAAAGAGCTGGAGTGGCTAACTCGATACCGTCGTGGGGGACGGAAAGCCATTCGACGGGCGCTGCAGAAGACGATAACCTCGACTACAGGGGAGGATTATCCCGACTACTATGGTGAGTGGTACGACGAAATCGTGCCGGTGGCGAAGCGCCTGCCTTAATGGACTAGTGCCGGCTCAATCGGTACTCATGGTCGTAGCTTTAGCAGGCGCACTAAAAGTGTCGTATTCAGCAATTGACGATTGAGTAATCGAGCCGAACCTTGCATTGCGGACACAGATTCTGCAAGCATCTCCTGAGGAGATACCCTCCGTGACGCACTGAAAGTGCCGTCTTTAGCAATTGACGATCGAAGCCGAACCTTGCATCACAGCGGAGGACGCGGATACTGAAGGTATCTCCTCGAGGAGATACTCTCCATGACGCACTGAATAGTGGTCTTCAACAATTATCGCTCGAGTACCTTGAAGGCGAATCGGAACAAGAGGGCGATTTGAGGGTATCTATCGGTCACGCAAACACCGCTCCTGAAAGGAGAATCGCTTCATGTATATTGGCTTTCCGGCGGTGCGGAGAAGGGACAGCCTTATGTGTAAGCGGGCTCTGAGTTGGCCGAGTCCTCGAAGTCCATTGCGAACGGTTCTGAGGTCAGGGAGCAGGCGTGGTCAATCATTTGTCTGATTTCCTCAGCTACTTCTTTTGCATCAGCCATTTTCGCGTGGATATGGATGGTTTGGAAGTCAATTGGCACGATGGTTCCATCAGCCGAGATGACCTGTCCTTTTCTGATCAAATTGGCAGCTTGTTTGAGGATTTCCCCTCGATTTTTGAGGACGGCTCTGCTGTGCGTGTGTGGAAGCAGGTTTCCGCTGGCATCATAGCTTCGATCGATCCATGCCTCGGGGGCAACTCGGATGCCTGCGCGTTCTCCCGCTGCAAGAAGCGAGCTGCCGGACGGGCCGATGAGGATCAGCCAGGAGTCGAACTCAGCAATTGCTTTTGCAACAATCGTGGCAATCCTTATATCCTGCGAGACTTGGCGATAGAGATAACCGTGAGGGCGAACCTGCGTGATATCGAAGCCCAGCGTCTTAGCCATTCCCGACAGGGCGCCTAGCTGGTAAAGAATCGATGATCTTAGTTCCGCTGTAGACAAATGAAGCTCGCGCCGTCCGAAGCCGGCGATATCAGGATAACCAATATGCGCTCCTACACTAAGCCCGTAGTAGCGAACCATTTCCAGCGCTTCTTCCATGTGGCTTGGATCACCGGCATGGGCGCCGCAGGCAATATTGGCGGAAGTGACATAAGGGAGGACATCACCTTCTCCTTCGATCTTGTAGTGGCCGAAGCCTTCTCCCAAGTTCGTATTGATATCGATGCCATGTCTCATAAAGATTCTGGCGGTCGGTGACTTCTGCTGAGTCGCTTGAGGCTGCAGCTGTGGGCTCGGGGGCCTGCTACTATGGCCGCCGCTGCCACTGCCGCCCTTGTTGCCTTTCTGTCTCGATCGACGCATTAATGAACCTTCCTCTGGCGAGTATTGCAAGCGAGCAAGAGCAGTTGGAGCTAGAAAAACATCCACTCCATGCTCATCCTCAGATCTGAGCATTTTACAGGAAAAAGCGGGCTTCCGGCAGACCTATCGTTTTCCCCCTGTACAGAATCTCAATAATGCATAGAATATAAAAATCGGATAATTTTTCCGCATAAGTCGATCTGCTCTAAATCGGCGGTACGAATGGAACCTTTCGCACGTTTCGCTCCAGCTAGATTTTGTCGTGTAAGAACATTTGCAGTAGTAGTCGGAGCCTTATCGCTTTCGCTATTGTGTGCTGTTCCGGTGCAGGCAACTGGTTTTGGCCACATGGCTGATCCGCGGGTTCTAAAGACTGAAGCGTTTTCCAAGTACGTTGAAGGCGATTATGAACAAGCGCGTGCTCTTTACGAGCGGGCAATAGAGGCGGCTGAAAGGGCTTATGGTCCTAACTCGTCGTACGTAGCTGATTTATGCTTCGAAGTGGGCTCTTTGTCCCTGGAGGATGGCAATTTTGCTTGTGCCGAAAAGTACTTGTCGAAAGCCACAATTAAGAATCCGAATTCGATCATGTCGCGAATCAAGTACGCCGACCTGTTGATTATGAAAGGACAAACGGGTCCTGCGCTCCAACAGATTCAGGAGGCGCTGAAACGAGATCCCGTCTCTCCTGAGGCTCGCCAGGCTCTTGTAAAGTGGATGATGAACCAGTCGAGCAAGACAGACCAGGGGGCAGCCGCCAACCTGGCATCGACATGGGAGTCTTATCGCCTCAAGATGGCAGGTTATAACTCAGTCAAAAGAACGATCGCCCTGATCAACAACTTCAGGAACAATCTAATCAAGCCGACGAACCAGACATCGCAAATTGCTATCGCTGCAATTCCACCGCAATTGCAGCCTAAACCAGAATCGGCACCACCAGCTCCTCCTCAAGTCAAGAAAGAGCCGCCGGTGGAGGCCAAGCCACCGGAGAAGGCGAAGGAGCCACCGAAGCCGAAGGTGGCCAGGGAAAAACCTCGACCCAAGGTCGAGAGACCGAAAGCAAAACCGAAGCCCAAGCCTAAGCGTGAGCCAGTCACCATCGTGGCAAGCCAACCGCAGTCGGAAGCTAAGTCCGGACGTCGCGCAAAGAGCAGGGACGGATTGGTTCCTCCGCCACCACCTCTGGTGCCAGTATTCCGCGCGCCCCCACCACCACCCACTGGCTTCCGTCTTGAGACTAAGGCTAGAATCGAAGGAATTGATGAGGACACCAAGGATAGCGAACGCGAACGTGACCGCGAAAGACGCAAAAGGGAGAGGAGCAGACCCAAACCCGTAGAGGAAGATACCGAGCCCGATTACCTGCTCAAATGGGCAGATGTGGACAACAAGAAAAAGCCCGCCAAGAAATCGGCTGAATAACGCCATCTCGTGTTGGGTCTGTAGATGCCCGTCACAGAAACACAAAATCAGGAATTTCGGGGGCACCTGAATGGGCGATTTTGAGTTGCGAATTTTAGTGGATTCGGGCACCGCCGGCGGCATCAGCCCTAGGCAATTTGACCAGACTGAATCGTGGACAGAACT
>CAYTDR010000355.1:0-7599 GCA_964436185.1 uncultured Candidatus Obscuribacterales bacterium
TGTTACAACGACCAAACTTGGCATGAATACAAAGCGTTCAAATCCTGACAAAATGCTATTAGAGCAATATACTTGAAGATTTGTTATCCACCTGCGATGATATGCTTGAATGCCGCCAAGCGGCTTAAGGTGTCATTCTTAGAGCATATTCGCGGAAGTAAAGAGGGGTTGTGTCGATGAATACAACAGGTCAATCTGGTGCAGCAAACGGTTCTGGTCACGCAATTGTCGGAAAAACCATCGATCTTCAAGGAGTGGCGGCTTTTGCCAGCCTTGTAGAGATGCTTGCCCAGGAGCTTGGCACTTCACCCGGAAACATGCGTGGTCAACTTCCCAATGGACCAGCCAGTTTCGACAAATTGATGGGCGAGCTGGACGTTAACAGCCAGGGTTTCTTGCGCAAACTAATTCTAGTCACACAGCCGGGAGCTCCGCTCACACTGCGCTTCCAGTGCAACTGGGCTAAGAATCCCGATGAACCGACCAGCGAAATCCTGGGCGGTATCACAGCAGACTATTACCTGGGCGTCACCGTCGAAGAGATCATCCCGCAAGGACGCGCTCTCGCTCGCTACGTAGAAGACGTTTTCTCTGTGATGGATCGAATGGTCACCCTTGGTCATTCGCAGAGGCTGTCCGGAATGACCGTTCCAAGATCGAAACTCGAAGCCTTCGAGCGCTCCGAAGCCGAGAGTTTAATCACGCAGTACGATCCAACAGCGAAGGAAGAATAGTCTCCCGCCCCTCTGGGGCGACGACGATTAACTGATGCGTTAAGGACGGCAGCACCTTGTCACCAATTTGGGATGACCGTTTTTTCGCGCCCTGTTGGCGTCCTTTGCGAACCGGATTTGAAGCAACGGCTGGCTACATTGACCGGCCAATCTTTGATGCACATATGTAGTCGAGGCACTGGTGCGCTTCTTGAGCGATGCAGATTGCATCGCCCCATTACGACTAATAGCCTTTTGCACTAGCTAGTTCCTGCCGCCAGGACGGCGCGCTTGCCTCACGTCATTGGCTTACGCAATACAGTGATTGGCCATAGATGGCCAACGTGGGGACAACGGAATGGCAGTCCGCGTTCCAGTGCTGTGTAACTGTGCAAAGGTAGGTCTTCCCACCCAGGGGCTTGCGAAACGGCTTCAGAACGAACGCTGACGGGCCCGGTGGGCGGGCTAGTTGGTTCTTCTTTGCTTGGAGTGTTAGCTAGAATACTTCGAGGAGAGGTAATGTTAGCTGTCTGGGAACCTTTAATCTGTTTGGCATTGCTGGTTCAACCAACTTGAAAGTGCCTTTCTTTACTTTGTTGAACAGCAGTCGGCCGCGTGCCGGTCCGCATTTCTTGCAATATAGGCCTGCGATTCTCGCTGGTTTGCGATGGCGATTGAATAAGGTGAAACAACCGGCGCAACGCGCCTGCCATATTCCAGCGGGCAAACTCGCTGTGTTATCGCACGCCTTTGGAGAGCATCCGATCTTTTCACACATGTCTTTCCAAACATCATTGTGGCCATGTTCGACGCCAACTAATGCATGCGCGATCTCGTGCAGGATCGTGTCTTGTACATGCTCGACTGAATTCTTATATACATATGCAGAAGAAAGTTCGATCTGTCTTTTTCCTTCCTTACATATGCCCAGCAATCTTTTGCTGTTGTTGAATTTAAATGTCCACGACTCTAATCCATGAGTGGACATCAGGTTCATCGCTAGAGCTTCTGCAAGATCTAATTGCATATATAGTGTATGGACGCCTTATTCGGTGTTATTAATTTCTTCATCGGAATTTTAGTGTGCATTGGGCACACATGGCAAGCGTAGATTTTTTTAGATATGCGAATTATATGTGGTGCGTATGTGAGTCTAACGAAACTTAAGTACTCATCACGGCACCATGAAGTTATCCTATTTATCAGTTTACAGAATGTTGCATTACTCGCTTCGAAAGCGAGACGAGCATGAATCTTTGTGGAGTAACCGCTGAATGGATCTTGCAACTAAAATTATCCGGAACCTGACTGGCGCAGATCGCACAATACGTCGGGATTACTTGGAGCACCTGGTTTCTGCGTCTCAAGCGGATCCCGAAGAAGAAAGTTCCGGACTGTTTGGAATGAGACTTCGGCGTGACACCACCTTTGGTGCAGGCAAAAAGATGGTGGATAGAGTATATAGGCTCTTTGAGCCTTATGCCGTCGAACTCGATCACATCATCGGACCGGGAGGCTTCAAGATTGCTTGCACACCTCCGGAAGAGTCATCTGAAACCATCAATGGAGAGTGGCCGTTTCGTCCGCCTGAAATATTGTCGTACTATAGAGCGAGATTCTCTACAAGTAGGCTCAGCATCGTCGTTCGCGCCCACCAGAACAAGGTGGAATTCTACCTCTTGCCGGTAGAATTCATCATGATGCTTAGCAAGGCTGAGGACGAGTACGGTCCGCTTATGTCCTTCGAGGCACAAGAAACGGGCGCAATCGTCCAATGGGAAGTGGAACAGAAACCACTTACAGACGAAAGATTCGAGCGATATTGTTTGCTTCTATTTGAATATTTCGTCAGAGAACATCAACGTTTGCTTATGCAAGTCTCATAGCTTCGATATCTCACAATTCAACAAGCGGTCCGCCACACACATATTGGATTCTCTCTCCATGCTATCGATCTAATTAGCTTGAGTCTGCAATACGTGGCGTTGCGGAAAGTGCCACCGGGATTTTCGCGAAGATGGGTATAGAACTAAAAGTTCGAGGCACCACATTTGGTGCGCACAACCCCGCGCGTGCTCGCGGGCATCTTAGCTAGTAAACTTCGATCTCCGGGCATTTTCAAAGTCAGATTTCTGATTAAGGTGTTAGTAGTCGTTTTTTGATTTCCGGTAGCGCTTTTCGAGTCGCCGCCTCGCCGGCTAGAATCGCCTTGCGCGCATCATCCGGGTGTCCGTATATTACCGGTAAACCGCTGACGTCCGGATTTATGATAACGTCGGCGAAGGGCAGCTGCCGCGCGTCGGCTACTGCAAGCATTACATCCGAAAGTCGGCTGACGATACCACTCAGACTTCGAAACTGTGTTGCAGGCAGAGTTCGCAGTGGCTCATCTACCAGGATGGCAATGACAATATCGGCTCCAGTATCACGCGCCGCTGATGCCGGCAAGTTCGCACGGACCCCGCCATCTATGTAGACTTTGTCCCCAATCGCCACAGGTTGAAGCAACGGCGGAATCGTGGAGCTTGCCCGGATTGCCGTAGAGAGTTTGCCGTCACTGATTCTGTAGGCCTTACCATCGATGAGATTGGTCGCCACCGCAGAAAATGGTATGGGCGTATCTTCAACATTCTCAATTCCCTTGGGTAGTTGATTCTCCAAGAAACGACCAAATTTCTTACCTGTCCACAGTCCTGCATAGTGTTTCTTCAAAGGGTGCATCAATTTTTCCAGAGGACTGATTAGTAGCTTGGGTGGTATCATCCCCGGCATGTACGCTTTGCGAAGCGATCCATCGAGCATTATTTTTTCAACGTTCTCCAGTGATACACCGGCTGCATAGAGTCCGCCGACTATTGAACCCATGCTATTACCGACGATGTAATCAATTGGAATATCGGCCTCTTTCAAGACTTTCAACACACCGATATGTGCTGCTCCTCTGGCGCCTCCTCCACCCAGGGCCAGAGCAACCGTACGACGGCGGACGATTGCGTCTTTAGGTACTTGATACTTGTCGTCCGGATTGTCTCGCCCTATATCTGTCGCTTCACTGGAAGCGTCTGATTTTTGCTTTGTCGTGACAATCACCTTGCCGGAGCCCCTGGGATCCAGCACCGATTTTCTATCCGTATCGATGCTGTTTTCAATCTGCCGTTGTGCTGCTTTCTCCACGGTTTTAGTTGGATCTTCCCCATTCGGAATGTCGAAATGCGGCAGTTCATCTATGACGTGCGTGTCCTTGGATCGGCCGGCTCCTGACTCGGGCGGCGACGAAACATCTTGTGCCCAGGCAATGGTGGCCTGACTCGCCAGCGATACAAAAAAGAGCAAGAAAAGTGACTTGTGAAGGTAGGACGTCATGTTATCCTCGAGTTTGTAAAAAAAGGAGGCTCTGCCGACAGATATCTTGCAAAGCCTCCTACCAGTGTGCGGACAGAGACGAAGAGGGCTACTTCATTGTGCGCACACATATCCTATGAGCCGCTTTTACCTTACCAGGTAATCACAAACTATCGTCAAAATCGATGGGCGCCGTTGCTTGAGATAGGCAACGAATCCAGGGTCAGAATTGCGGACAACCTGCGTCTACCATGCCACTGGCCGTTGTGATGGTCCACAAATTCGGATCACATCTGATTCATCAGCTACGGATTCATTGCTAGTCACGCTAAAAAATATGACACGCATTCAAATCCTCCAGTTATTTACCGACACCAAGTGTTTTTCAATAAAGCAATAATAGATAGCACGGCAGGTTCAACACTGTGCTGCAGAACTCATTACATACTTTCAGTATGTCCACGATGGGTTAAAACTGAGTGAAAACCGCACTACCGGAATTACTCATCCTTATAGACTCCATTGGTTGATTCCACTAATGGTGATGCCATTCCAACGACCGCGACTGCATAGTCCGTGACGCCACGCTCGTCCCTGCGAAAACCACATCAGAAGGTTTCGCGAAAGCAGAATTACGCTCCTCCGAGTTTCCGTAGTCACTTTTCACTAGACTTTCACTTTGAGATTCTAAACTAGAACTTGTACATGCCCTGCAACCGGATCTGGTGGCAATTGAGATCTTATCTGATTGGCAGCCGCTGGAATGTACAAGAAATTCAGCGACCAGCTAGATCTTTATTCTTCATACAACGTGACGAATCAGGAAGTGGCAGCGCACAACAAAGGTGAAATAAAATGATGTTCAAAGATAAGACTATTGCTCAGGGAAAGCTTGTTGGTTTGACCTTAATGATTGCTGTCTCGTTAGGTCTAAGCTCTCAGCTCGCCCAGGCCGAGATGGTGACTTATTCGCTTGGCACAGATGTGGTCGAGCTAGTTAGACCAGTCGGTCAGACAATGATCACAGCCAATGGAGAGATTGTAACGACCGACGGCAAGATTTTGGGAGTGGTCAGCAATTCGGGGAAAGGAGTGACAATTGTAAGAAAAGTACCGACTGGCTCATATGTCACTCTCACTCAAAGTAGCGATGTGATCCTGGCAGCCTCTCTGTCCAATAGAATCGCGGCCCTTGAAGACTTGGCGAATCGTGAAAACCGATTGGGTAATGTAGCTGGAGACTTGCATAATCAGATTCTCTCTAAACTGAGAAGCGAAAGAGGCAAACTACGAAGAAACATGAGCTATTCGGACGCACTCAAGATTGGACTTGAACTGGATCAAATTGCAATGAGTCTTAAGCGCGCAGAAAGATCGATCTTGGTTACTGAATATGCACTACAACCTATGGTTGTGGAAGCAGCTGACGAACCATCAGGGAGACGACTGACTATCTTCCATCAAACAACCAGCGCTGATGGCTTAACCACAAAAACCACGAAAACAGAGACATCAACCATTTCGGACTGATGATTCACTAGTGGAGATCCGCTTCAAGAGACACCGTTTGCATTGCTTGCTGCGGATCTCACCTCTAGGTTGGCAGACAATGTTTTCTGCCAACTACTCGAATAACGAAAAGACCGGGATTGACGATCGCTTATAGGAAAGTCGAGGCTCGGTCGCCCGGCTATGGTAAAGGTTGCTGATCTTATCGGTCCACCGGCCAATTAATGCTCGTTTTTTGGTGGGTTCCGGGTACATCATTAGATAGTAGATCAAGAGTTCTTTTTCAATGAGTGGAGTACCCGGTGATTGGCGTGATCGGCTTAAGCACCTCGAAGCTAGTCTCGAGGGCTCTGAGAACGCCCGTCCGAAGAAGAAGGACCAGCCGCAGGAATGGAAAGAGGCGGACGCGTCTCCACCAGCCAGATCCGAGACTCCGCCATCTTTATCACCATTACCGCCATCTTTACCACCCTCACCACCAACTACATCACCCTCCCCACAAGAACAGCACCGGTTTGTTTCATCAACCAGCCATGACTGGAATACGATGGAGTCACAAAATGAGCCGCCGATGGGTCGCTCTACGGTCGAAAGTCGCAAATCGATCTACGAGCAAATAGTGCATTCGCAAGTGCCAGCTCCTGCTCCGAGTGAAAACAAATCGAACTTGGGTCTGGATGCAGCGGGAAACCCAACCGCTCCACAGCCGATCGACCGATTCTCTGGGGGCGGTCCCACCTGGGAAAACCGAGACTCTGTCTTCGAAGCTATATTCGGATTTGAGACTACTCCACCGAGCGGCTTTGCGAACACACCGCCAGCGACTAGCGCTAATAGGTTGCCGCCCGCTCCTGAGCCTGTCGACTCGTCATTAGACATTTTGGCTCAAATCCAGGAGGGAATGGCAAACAGCGATTGGCAAACCACGGATTCCAAAACATCGAATAGCTGGCCTAGCCACCACGATCTGGTAGGTAAACAAGGAAGCATTCCCAATAAACCTGACGAACGCACCCCAGCAAGCGGATGGACATTAACACAGCTGAGCCCGCCACCTGAGGTGCAATGGCCGCTCCAAGGTCCTCCACCGGAGAGTGGGCTCCCTCATGACCTGCCACACCACACGACTCCACCTCAAGACCGACCACCTCAGGCAGCGCAAATCCAGCCGCCCCAAGGAGGCTGGGCACCACAAAACCCACCACAGGGCAGCTCACCGACTCAAAGCCGGCCTCCTCAGGGTGGCTGGGCGCCATCACAAAACCACGGTGGCTCACCAACTCAAAGCCGACCTCCGCAAAGTGGCCCAACGCAAAATCAGCCACCACACGGCAGCTCACCGACTCAAAGCCAACCACCTCAGGGAGGTTGGGCACCAGCACAAAACCAACCACCGCCAGACGGCTCTCCACGTCAGAGCCGACCACCACAAGGCGGGTTGCCGCCACTCCAACAGCCTCAGGGCAGCCGTTCGCCCTTTAGAGGGCCGCCCACCAACAACCCAGACGATAATCCAAGCGTGCAAAAGTTCACGGACATGGATGAAATCCGGACCCATCTACATGGTGGCACATCTCAAAACAATCAGAGGCCAACCCCTGAATCGCAGAGGCAGCAGCCCCCGCGGAGCCCAAGCGACAACTGGAATGTCGCCGACATCGAACTGCCGGAAACAAACATTCGTCCGAAATCTCCTCCTAAGTCCTCAGCCAGTGATGGTTTTGGTGACAACTTGAGAGGCGATCCGGGCTCAGGCAGTCCGGCTGCTGCCCAAGCAGAAGTACATGAGGATTTCGCGAAGCCTCTTAACTATGCGGTTCCGGAGAATGTGCATGTCGAGCCAATGAGTCACAGAAGACTCGCCCACCTCATTGCAGATACCAACGATCACTGGATAGCGGTTCAAGACCCGTCTGCGCCACAGGGAAAAGCGGCAAGCCGAGAAGCAGAACCGATAGGAAATGAGATTCTCGAAGTCGAAGATCTAGACGAAGGTGTGGTCGAAAGCTTGGAAGAAGAGCGGCCGGCAAAGAGG
>CAYTDR010000356.1:0-2368 GCA_964436185.1 uncultured Candidatus Obscuribacterales bacterium
AAACTAAACGAACATTCATTTTGCCAAGTGGAAAATCGCCCCAATGACAAAAATCTCCGTGTTACTACTTCTGGCAGCCTTTTCCGTTACAACAGTTGCACCTCCGGCACTGGCACAACAATATGGCGGATATCCTGATCCGTATTACTATCAACAGCCAGCTCCTCAACCGGACTACAACCAGGCACCAGGACTCGTCATGCCTCCAGGCAGTCAATATCCTGCTGCTCAGATGGCTATGCCGTATCCGGCGCAGCCACCAATGCCGCAAATGGGCTATCAGCCAGGTTACGACCAGGTCTATTCACCGACTCAAGTTCCATCGCCTTCCGAATCGAATTCGCAAGGAGATATCACGCCAGACAATCACCAACCTTCCGACCCGGCAGCTATGAAGTCGGGAAACAATTCGATGAGCGCCTATGAGAGACAACAGCTCGCTCTTCAGGAATCCAAAATGATGCAGCAGCTCGAAGAGCTGAAGCAACGTAAGGAAATGGAAGAGAGTTTCAGACTCTCCGGCGAACTCGATGAGAACGACGGAAAAGTCGACGACCAGGAAGACGGCAACGGCAAGTCCAAGGCCGCAATGAAAGGAATTGGTAAGCTTGCCCGAGGTGGAATGAAATTGGCAGTTCCCGCTGCTGGTTTCGTAGGCTCCTACTTCCTGATGCGTGCTGCTATGGGCAATTCGTCATTCGTCGCCGTTCCGCGAGCTGGTTTTTGATCATCTATATAGCGAATTGAGACTGCGGACCTGAGAGCTGTAAGTCCCAACTATATTATTGGACGGGTAATGCTATGCATTGCCCTTTCGCGCAGGAACCTTTACAGCGCCATGGCCTGCCCAGTTTTTTGAGTAGGCTTAAGGGAATAAATTCACAGAAGCCAATCGGTGCCAAAAGCAAATGACCGTTCCTCTTGTGATAGTTTCCCTCATCACCGTTGCCGTCCTGATTTTTGGTGCCAGGGCTATTGATAGAATCGGCGAGGACAGCGAGAAGAAGGCTATCTTCCACGCGTTGTATGCTGTTGTCGCGCTGGGTGTGTTCTCCGGCAGCACAGCCTTTCTGGCAAACGCGGTGTTTCACGGTGATGTCTCTCAGGTTTGTATGGAAGCCTGCTCAAACTGCTACAAGGCACTTGCCGCCATGTGGGTGGGACCGCTTCTGGTCGGCTTGCTCTTGCTTTGGGCCAAACGCGCGGGCAAACCTCTGGTTTTCGTGTCGTATCTTTTGACCGCGCTGATTGCAGGTCAATGCGCCGTTACTTGTGTTCTGACTGACCGCCGAATGGACGGAACGCGAGACTACTATTTGCAGCATCCGATGCCATCTCCGAATGTGCAAAAGTGAGTTTTTTTAAGGGCGCAGGCTCGTTGACCGGTAGGGATATTGTAGTCTCAAGGTCGAACGGTTTTTGTCCTGGATCTATAGCGCGCCTGTGCACCAAGACTTTCATTGGGAGATGCGATCGAGAAATGCGACTTTTGTTCGAACTAGAGAAAAGTTTGCATTGCTGTCATTCGAATGAACCGTATGTGGTGGCATGGCAATCGTTGAATCGTTGGTATTCTGCGATTGAATTCCAAATATCCATCCATACAACAGTGATACAATCAAGACAAACGCCCTCGAACAAATTTCGCTATCGATGATCCCCCTTCGCGACGAAAATCCCAGCGACACAACTCCGTTCGTGACTATTGTCATCGTGGCGCTCAACTGTCTCGTGTTTTTCTACGAGGCGGCACTCGATCATGTTGATCTAGAGGCGTTCATGCAGGTATTCGCGCTCACGCCGACCGATCTTCTCAACGATCCTAGCCCAATCACGCTCGCTTCTGTCTTTACTTCTATGTTTGTTCATGCGGGCTGGATGCACCTGATCGGAAACATGTGGATGTTGTGGATATTTGGCGACAATATCGAGCACCATCTCGGACACTGGAAATATCTGAGCTTCTATCTCGTTTGTGGAGTCATTTCAGGCTTATCGCAGGTTGCGGCCTCGCCGGACAGTAGCATTCCGCAGGTTGGAGCGAGCGGGGCGATAGCGGGCGTTCTGGGTGGCTACATCATTCTCTATCCGCATGCCAAAGTGCTCACGCTCGTTCCGATCTTGTTTATTATCAGATTCATTCACGTTCCTGCCTTGGTTTATCTCGCGATCTGGATTGGAACCCAATTCTTGCAAGGATTTCTATCTCTGGGCGCTCAGACTGACGAAAGTGGCGGCGTAGCTTGGTGGGCACATATCGGAGGATTTATCGCCGGAATCGTTCTCATCAAACTCCTTCCGGGCGGTCCCCGCCGGTCGGGAAGAGAACCGGATCCATACGAGCGTTACTACTAGTCGCTGGGCTCCG
>CAYTDR010000356.1:2468-7596 GCA_964436185.1 uncultured Candidatus Obscuribacterales bacterium
GAATGCAAGTTTATATAAGGATTGATCCTGACTCGCAATTTAACTTCCTCAATATCCTCTATAATTTGAGGTCTGCAGAAGTTCACCACGGAGTCATATGGATGTCACTACCGACTGACGAGTCATCTTCAAAATCGACCGCCTCGGATCTCATAAGACCTGACTGGCGGGTCAGTCTAGGACTGTTCGTGATCGCAATGTCTGTAGTCTTGCTAGAGCTCGTTTTGTCGAGGTTCTTTAGCGTCAGTACTGGTTTTCACTTCGCTTTCATGATTGTCTCGATCACCATGTTCGGTATGACAATTGGTGCGATCGCGACTTTCCTCAAGATACCTCGAGATGAAGGCAAGGTTTTGACAGCTCTCTCCACGAGCTCATCCTTGTTTGCCATAAGCATCCCGGTGGCGTTTGTACTTCAGATTCTTTATAACCACATTATGGATGCGCTCACACCGTTCGGTTGGATCGGCGTCACCTTTATCACGTTTTCGGTGCCGTTCTTTTTCGCCGGTGTCTGCCTTTCTCTTTGTTTGTCACGATTTCAATCAGTCGGGCGGCTTTACGCATACGATCTTCTTGGTGCCGCGGTTAGTTGTCCGTTGCTCGTCGGTGGATTGACCTATGCGTCAGGACCAGCAGTTCTCATGACTTGTGGGATACTGGCTGCGGTATCGTCGATGTTGTTCACGCTGCGATCGCTTTCAGGTTTCTCTTTGAAAGGTATGATACTGCCCCTGACGGCAGTAGTACTATGCGTAGTGGCCCTGGTGGCGCCGCTGCCGGATTTCAGAAAGGTTGCCGATGCACCTGTAGAGTACGTCAGATGGACTCCGCTGGGTCGAGTGATCGTCACGAGTGAATTAGCTTCTGTATTCACCTGGGGAAAGAAAAAGGACGACTCTGCCAGCAAGATGACGCAGAAAGGGCTCTTCATCGATAGTGGAGCGTTGACTGTGATGACCAAGGCCAGCGATCCGGAAACGCTGGCACCGTTGAAAGAAGATCTCACCGCTGTGGGCAACGCCGTGCGACCGGCAGACAGTCTGTTCGTTATCGGCGCAGGCGGCGGCAGAGACATTCTCACCGGACTATTATTCGAACAGAAGAGTATTGATGCTTGCGAGGTCAACCCTGCAATCGTCGAAATGCTCAAGGGCAAATATGCCGACTTTGTCGGGCGGATTCACGAGAAGCCTGGTGTCAACATAGTCAACGAAGAGGCGCGTGTTTGGCTTGAGAAGTCCAAGAAAAAGTATGGATTGATTCAGTGCTCTCTTGTTGATACGTGGGCAGCATCGTCGTCTGGTGCGTTCATGCTTACTGAAAACGTTCTCTACACGAAAGAGGCATTTCAGGTTTATCTCGATCACTTAAAACCGACGGGAGTTTTCTCTGTCATTCGTTGGGGGGATGAGAAGCGGCCCGCCGAGCTTTTCAAGCTATTGGCACTTGCTCGTAGCTCGTTGAATTCTCGAGGAATCCAGGATACCAACGACAAAATCATGATGATCGGTGGACCCTCGAACATCGAAGACGCCTGGATGGGTCTGATGTTGATGTCTCCAACCGCCTTTTCCCAAGCCGATATCGACCTAATCAAGAATTTGTGCACGGAAAGAGGCTACAAAATTCTCTGGCTTCCTAACGGGGAAGGCAAGGAGCCGTTCATCTCATACATGAAAGCCCCCGTGACTACTGACCTGCCATCTGACGATCGACCTTTCTTCTTTACGTCGGCCGGACTTGACCTGGGCACCAATGAAGGGCTTGCCATCCTGGTCTTCACGTTCCTTCTTTCCTTCGTTCTTGTCTCCTTTACAATCCTTCTGCCACTCTGGTTGAAGGTGGGTGCGAAGCTAACCAGAGGGGCGCTATTCTTGCCTTCGGCAATCTATTTCACGACACTGGGCATGGGTTTCATGCTTGTCGAGGTAGGGTTGATTCAGCGGCTGACAATTTTTCTGGGAAGTCCAACGTATGGGTTGACTGTTGTTCTCTTTGCCCTCTTGCTATCTTCCGGAGCCGGCAGTTACTTCACTCAGTGGCGAATAGATGCTGGAGCCAGTCCTGCAAAACTTGCCCGTATCGGCCTGCTTATGTCCGGATTGCTGTCACTTGTAGCCTGTTTCGTCACCCTCACATTCGCTTCCATGTTCCCTACAATCGGGTTGATGGAGCGAGTCGCACTTTCAATCCTTGTGGTCGCTACTCCAGGATTCTTCATGGGCTGGTGCTTCCCGTTAGGCATGACCATGTTCGCCGGTGAGAATGTTGAAGCCGGTGCCTGGTTCTGGGGCGTCAACGGTGCTACTTCGGTGCTTGGCTCGATCATCGCCGCCATTATCTCGATCCAGCTTGGTATCACTTATACGCTGGCAACCGGTGGAGTAGTTTACCTTCTGGCTATCCTTTCGACGTTTGGGAAACCTCCGGAGGGCGCATCGAGCACTGTCCATCAGGCTTGATTCTTCGCGACCAGTCAAAGCATGTGCCTCGTGTTAAACTTCTCAAGCGGTAGAGCCTGTTCACTAGCTATCTCTGATAACTTATCCTGTAGTTATCGGAATTCGTGAGGTTGACCGGATGACCGGAAGTGACGACCCCCAGGGAGCCTTCGTCAATATACTGGCCGATGCCCAGTTCGATAAAGCTGGGACGGCAACCAGCCCGCCTTCGGCTTACGCTAATGAAGGTGGATTGGTAAGGCAGATATCCATTTGGTTTCTCGCCTTCACGAACTTCCATAAGATTCCAGTCTTCAAAAGGGTCTGGTCGCATGTGGCGCTCATGGGTGCGTATGCGTTCCTCATCGACTATTTTCTGGGGCAGCACTTCCCCAGTAAGGCGTTTAAGGAAGCCGCCGGTGCAGTCGCTTTTACTGGGATGCTATTGGGCTTGCTCCTCGTTTTCAGGACCAACGCAGCATATGACCGGTGGTGGGAAGGAAGAAAACTTTGGGGTCAGCTGGTTAACGACTCTCGAAACATTTGCTTGAAGGTCAACGCGCTAGTCGACGTTAAAGATGAAGAAGAGAAGATTCGCTTCGGAAACCTGGTGATATCATTCGCCTTCGCGCTCAAACATCACCTGAGGGGAACCATTCCTTCAACTGCACTGCCTGGTTTCGAGCGCGTAAACAATCTATCTTCGGTCCATATGCCGATGTATGTCACTGGAAAGATGTATGAGAAGTTAGCGCAATGGCAGAAGAGCGGCAACCTCGACGAGATTGGCCGTCTGCAGCTAGACCCTCACATGAGGGCGTTTATGGACATCTGCGGTGCTTGTGAACGAATCAGGAACACACCGCTGGCGATATCATACAGAGCCTTCATTCGTCAGGGCATCACTCTTAACTTGATCGCCGTCCCCTGGTACATTCCCCCTGAAATTCCGATACTATGGGCGATGCCCTTGATTCTGATCGGCACCTACTTTCTCATCGGTCTCGAGCTCATTGCCGAAGGCGTAGAAGAGCCTTTCGGTAAGGATGGAGACGACCTTCCGCTCGACGCTATTTGCAACAACATTCGCAAATCGGTTGGGGACATCTTCGACGTCAAAGGCAAGACGCAGTTCACTAAGAGCTACAAGATCGTTCAGACAGATCCGTTGAACATCAATAATAAAAAACCGCCAGTTGAACCTGATTGAGTGCGGTCAGCTGGCTAACTCCTGCGCCGCCGGTTGCGACACGCGTTTGCGCACGATTCTATTGCCGCCGGCCTTCAGTCCTTTGTCAGCACTCTCAATTGCAGAGGTGAGCAGATCGTCTGCATTGGTCGAGCATTGTGGCACTACGGAGATGCCGATAGTAGCAGTCAGTCGCAAATTGCCCAGACCCGGCGCCGGTTTCACGTTGTACAGCGCCTTCATGATTCGTTGCGCCAGGACCAGTGCGCCATCCATATTGGTTTCGGGGCAGAGCACCGTGATCACATCTGGTTCCGGTCGACCTGGAAAGTCGACATCGCGGATGGAGCTCTGAATGACTTCCTTTAGCGCCGAAAACAGATCTCTGACAACCAAATGACTTAGCTGTCTCTCGAGAGTTTCTTGCTGGTCAATCTTGATTGCCAGGATTGCCAGCGGTCGACGATAGCGCTTTGCTCTTTTGGTTTCGTAATCAACTTTCCGTTCTACCGCCGCTCGGCTGGCGAAACCCGTGGTCTCGTCCATGAATGCGATTCGATCGAGCCGATCGAGAAGCTCTGGTGAAGCGTTTCTGTATCGAGCCTGTTCCGCTGCCAGCTGTTGCTTCAACTGCAGCTTGTACATAACATCGGCGCGAACCGAGCTCAGTTCTCTCGTGAACTGATCGTCGCGGATATATCCGTGTGGCTGTTTGTAATCATTTGAGGAATTCATAATGACGAGGTCCTTCTTCAATTCGCCGTTTCGCTGCCACTATCGTGGTCGAGCCGGACGCCAGGTTGCCTATTGGGTTGCGGTGACTGATATGACTACTTCGATTCTATTCTGCGCAATATACAAAGTGAATTCGCAAAAAACAGCTATCGAAATCGCGTATAATTTGGCGAAAAGCGGCATGAACAGCTGACATCCTGAGGTTTGCTCGATGCAAAAACAGAGAAAATTCCTCGCTGAAATCGGTGCAGTACGAGATACTGGATTTATTCTCACTATTTCGGTGTTATGCAAGAGGTCCCGGAAAGATTGGACTGGACAAGTTGCTTATGGTGCCTCCGACGCTCAACAATTTCAGGTGATTTAAATGCCAGAGATTAATGGTAATCCCGGGGAGCCAGACGAATCCAAGAAAAAGGGTGTTGACGGATCTGTTTTTAAACGCATCGGTGAACATCCGAGGGTAAAGCGTTTAGCAAAGCTGTACATGAAACTCGTGCTTTACTGCCTGATCTTCTCAATCGTATTCAGCTTTCCACTAGCTCGGTGTATCTTCCATCCGCTGTCCGTCCTGATTTCCTCCGACTCCTTTGCGGACCTCAAGGCTGTCACGCCGACTTTCTCAACTATCGAAAGCCCAACATTTCAGTTCAGCTCCAATAGATCGACAAGGATTCACTATCGCCTTTATAAGAAAGAGGAGATCGTTGCTCGTATCAAGGAGCGTCTGAACGATCGAAATGATCTGGAAGTGACACCA